>CAYMUZ010000145.1:0-7840 GCA_964393875.1 uncultured bacterium
AGGAAGGCCGGATTTGGTTTGCAAGATCATTGAGATTTTCGGCCTCAATCCGTTTCAGTTCGCTGCCATCAATGGCCTGGTACCTTCCATTTTCTTTAAAGATGCAGACCGTATGCCCTGAATTATCGCCATAAATATTCATGAGAAAAGTTTCAAACCCGTTTAAGCGCAAAAGTTGATAAGCCATATTGGCGAAATCTTCGCAGTCGCCGCGTCCGGTTGAGCGGAATTCCTCCGCGGATTGCCGGTATTCCTCGCGGCCAAAAACACGAAAGTCGCTTTCGACGAGAAAATTTCTCCAAAGGTAATGAGCGATATTTTCGGGGGTCCTGAGCTGGTGAGCAAGTTCCGCGAGGGGGAGGATCCGGTCAGGAAGCTGGGCATTCGCATCAGCAGTTAGTAAAAAAACTAAAGCCAATCCAACGCTTATTGCGAAGCCTTTAGCGGCCGCGACAGCCTTTTTCTTCATGCCGAATCCTCTCCTCGGGATCTTACGAGGATTCTGATCCGGCCAAATCCAATGCTCCAAGATTTGGTAACCCGGCTACCCTGAGAAATTGTCTCGTCGGGCCCGTGGCTTTGCGTCCCCGGATTACTCCGGGTTTGCCTTTTTCAGAATCTCAAAAATTTTAAAGATCCGAACCTCCAACCAAAAGATAGCACCTCTCCCGAATTTGTCAAACGGATAAAGAAGTTAGGGGTGTTTCTAACCCTTTTATTCGTATATATTTAGGGCTATTATTTTTAATGGAAGATTTGACTAAAAGGAACAATCCTGATAGCATAACAACTCTTTCGGGGGCTAAAAAATTGAAATTTAATTCCAGCGAAGAAATTATCGAAGACATCCGCGTCGGCCGCATGGTCGTGATGGCCGATGACGAGGCCCGCGAAAACGAGGGGGACCTTGTTTTTGCGGCGTCCGCCGTCACGCGTGAAAAGATCAATTTTATGATGAAGCACGGACGCGGTCTGATCTGCGTTCCCTTGTCGGAGGATCGTACTGAAGCGCTGGCGTTAAAACCGATGAGCACGACGCTGGGAGATTCTATGAAAACAGCGTTTACTCTTTCGGTCGATGCGCGTAGGGGCATCACCACGGGTATTTCGGCGCCAGACCGTGCGCGAACCATTGAACTGCTTGCCGATAAAACCGCCGGGGCCTCCGATTTTGTGTCACCGGGCCATGTATTTCCACTCAAGGCAAAAAAGGGCGGCGTGCTTGTTCGCGCGGGTCATACCGAAGCGGCGGTGGATTTGGCTCGCTTAGCCGGGCTTGAACCGGCGGGAATCATCTGTGAAATTATCAACGAAGACGGTTCGATGGCGAGGCATTCCGATCTGTTGAAATTTGCGGCAATCCACCAGCTTAAAATGGGAACGATTCGCGATCTGATTGAGTACCGGCGCCGATTTGACAAATTAGTGGAGCGCATGAGTACCGCGCGAATTCCCACTGTCTTCGGGGAGTGGACCATTCACATTTATCGCTCGCTCGTGGATGGCCGCGAGCACGTGGCGCTTGTCAAAGGCGAGTTGTCCCCAAAACCGACGCTCGTGCGTGTTCATTCCGAGTGTTTTACGGGCGATGTGTTGGGCTCTTTGCGCTGCGATTGTCAGGGACAGCTTATCGCCTCGATGGAATTGATTGAGCGTGAGGGCAGCGGTGTATTGCTTTACATGCGGCAGGAGGGACGCGGGATTGGACTTGCCAACAAGATCAAGGCCTACGCATTGCAGGAAAAGGGGCTGGATACGGTGCAAGCGAACGAAGAGCTTGGTTTTAAACCCGATCTGCGTGAATACGGAACCGGCGCTCAGATTTTAAAGGATCTCGGTCTCAGCGAACTGCGTATTCTCACCAACAATCCCCGCAAAATCGTCGGTCTTGAAGGCTACGAGTTGAAAGTGGTTGAGCGTGTCAGTCTGCGGACCACTCCGCACGCCCACAATGCAGGCTACCTCAAAACCAAGAAAGAAAAAATGGGGCACGATCTGCCCCTTTAAGTCCATGAGTGTTTACCGCGGACGCCTCGTTGGCCGGGGCAGAAAAATTGGGATTGTTGTAGCGCGTTTTAATGAATTTATTACGAGGCGTTTGCTTGCAAGCGCGCTTGAAACTCTGGAGCAGGGGGGGGTTGTGGAAAAAAATATCGATGTGGTCTGGGTACCCGGAGCCTTGGAAATTCCCGTATTTTGCCAGAAGCTGGCTCGCCGCGGCCGCTATCATGCTGTGATTGCGCTCGGGTGCGTTTTGCGCGGGAATACGCGGCACTTTGAATGTGTTGCCGAAGAAGTGACGCGGGGTGTTTCGCAGGCTGCACTTGAAAATAATCTGCCCATTGCAACCGGCATCATTACGGCCGACACGCTCGAACAGGCCATTGACCGCGCGGGTCTCAAGGCCGGCAACAAAGGGGCTCAGGCGGCGTTGGCGGCGCTTGAAATAGCCGATCTCGGAGCCCGTCTGAGCCCGCCCCCGAGGGGACGTCGGTGAGAAAGAGAACTCAGGCGCGTGAATTTGCGCTTCAGATTTTGTATCAATACGAAATGAACCAGCAAGATCCCCACGATCTTTTGCGAGAGTTCTGGCATGAAAACAATTCGATGGCGGAAGACATTCAAAGCTATACGGAAAAACTGGTATTGGGTACGATTGAAAACCTGCCGACCCTTGATGCGGTCATTGTGCGCCATGCAGAGAACTGGCATTTAGCACGCATGGCCGTGATCGACCGCAATATCCTGCGGTTTGCCGCCTTTGAACTGCTTTTCATGATCGATGAGATTCCTCCTAAAGTGGCTATCAACGAAGCTGTCAATATTGCTAAAAAATTTTCTCAGGAAGAGGCCGGTAAATTTGTCAATGGCATCCTCGACAAAATCAACCACACCGAACGCACGCAAAAAGCCGGGCCCAATGCTGCGGGTGACTGAATTTTGTTGACGCTTATTGAGTTTTTGTGTCATCGGTCAACCCCTGAGTGAAATCGTGAAGACTCAAAAAACAAAACCCAATCCTTACCGGCTCGATCGCACGATTCAACCGCGAGTCTATACCCTCACGCTGGAACCTGATTTAAAGGCATTGACCTTCCGGGGCTTTGAATCCATTACGTTTAAAACGCAAAAATCTTTTTCAAAAATCACTCTCAATGCGGTGGAATTAAAAATCAAAAAGGCCTTTCTCTGCGGGGGAGTTCGTCAGGGGACTTCCCCGGCCCGAAAGATTTTGTACGACTCAAAATTTGAAACGGTCACGTTCGATTTTGGGCGCACTTTAGAGGCTCGCGAGGCCGATTGTCTCTGTATTGAGTTTGAAGGCATTCTGAATAATACGATGCATGGTTTTTACCGTACCTCTTATGAGGTACGGGGCGAGAAACGGTGGGGGGCAACCACCCAATTTGAAGCGACGGATGCGCGCCGTGCGTTTCCGTGTTGGGATGAGCCGGACAGTAAGGCGCATTTTAAGATAACCCTCATTGTGCCCCAAGAACTGACTGCACTATCGAACATGCCGATCCAAAATCAGGCAAAGCTGGCCGGCGGCCTAAAGCAGGTCGACTATGAAATAACTCCTGTGATGCCGACTTATCTCGTCGCGTTTATTGTTGCGGATCTGGAATATGTCGAATCCACAGATAAGAATGGTGTGCTCATCCGGGTTTATACGATGCCAGGTAAAAAGGAGCAGGGGCGTTTTGCGCTGAAGGTCGCTTTGCACGCCCTGCCGTATTTTTCGGAGTGGTTTGGCATTCCTTATGCGCTGCCCAAGTGTGACATGGTGGCTCTTCCCGATTTTGCCTCGGGTGCCATGGAAAATTGGGGGCTTGTCACCTACCGTGAAACAGCACTGCTTGTCGATCCCGTCCATTCCTCAGCGGCGGCGCGACAGCGCGTAGCCGAAGTCGTTGACCACGAATTGGCCCACCAATGGTTTGGCAATCTTGTGACCATGCGCTGGTGGACGGATCTTTGGCTCAATGAAGGCTTCGCATCGTATATGGGGCCCAAGGCGGTGCATGACCAATTTCCAGAATGGAAAATTTGGGATCAATTCATGGTGGATGATTATTTGAGAGCGCTGAACGGGGATGCGCTTAAAAACACCCACGCCATCGAAATTCCGGTGCAGAATCCCGCCGAAATTCGTGAGATTTTTGATGCGATCACTTACAGCAAAGGTTCTTCGGTGAACCGAATGCTTGAACATTATCTCGGAGAAAAAGTTTTTAGAAAAGGTCTGAGGGTTTATTTGAAAAAGTTTGCTTTAAACAATGCCACGACACGCGATCTCTGGCAGGTGCTTGAAAAAGTTTCAGGCAAGCCGGTGCAGGCCATCATGGCCAGTTATACCGATCAGCCGGGTTTTCCGGTGCTGACGGTGAAAAATATCCAGGGGAAGCGCAATGCCTTCCGAGTGAGCCAGAAAAGATTTCTTTTTGACGGGAGCCAGGACCGCAGCAAAGCTCGTTGGAACGTTCCTTTGGTGATAGGGCGCTCCGGCACGAAAAAACCGTGGGTGGGCCTTTTAAAAACAGGCTCCAGGGTGGTCAATCTGGGCAAGCCGGAAAGTTCGTGGATAAAAATCAATGCCGGCCAAAGCGGTTTTTACCGCGTCGCGTATCCGGCAGAAATGCTCAAGGGGCTCACGGCAGCGCTGCGTTCAGGCGTTCTTCCCGATCCCGTCATAGACACTCTTGGTATTCTCAGTGATTCACTGGCTTTGGCGAGAGCGGGCTATTTGGAAACTTCCAAAGCGCTTGATTTGTTGGCAGCTGCAAAAAACCAACGCGAATATAACATTTGGACTCTGATCGCGGGAGGGCTTCAGGCCATTGGCGGCTTGCTTGAAGATCCCTCGGCCCAAAAGCGTTTCGCAGACTTTGCGTGCTCGCTCTTGGTTCCTTGCCTTAACGACCTGGGGTGGGAGAAAAAAAAGTCGGATGAACATTCGGATCTTTTACTCCGCTCCCTTTTGATTTTTCAAGCGGGGCACTATGGGGATTCCCGTGTGATTGAAGAAGCCCGTGACAGATTCGAGAATTTTTGCAAGCCCCAGGCGCTGGAGCCAAATTTAAGGGGTCCTGTCTACGCGCTCATCGCAGAGAATGGAACAGCGGAGGACTTTGAAAGGCTTGTGAAAATTTATCGCAGCAGTCCGCTTCAGGAAGAAAAGGTGCGTATTTTGCGCGCCCTGGCGCGGGTTCGAGATAAAGCCCTTGTGAGGAGTGTGCTGAAGTTTTCCCTCTCTAAAGACGTTCGCAACCAGGATGCCTATGTTGTGCTTGCCAGCTTTGGATCCAATCGAGATGCGCGGCAGTGGGCCTGGAAATTTATCCAGGATCACTTCAAGATTCTTCGAACACGTTACGAAGGGGGGAGCGTGTCACTGCTGGGCCATATTTTGGAGGGAGCCGTGACCGGTTTTATAAAAAAGACGGAGCTTCGAGAAGTGCAAACCTTTTTTGCTGAGCATCCTGTGCCTGGCATTGAAAGAACGATGAAGCAAGCGTTGGAAATTATTCGCTCAAATATCCGTTGGGCGGCGCGCGACGAACAGGATATTCACCATGGGTTGGCCAGGCAAGCCCTGCGGAAAAACGGATGAGGCCACAAAAAGAATTAAGGCGCTGTCCGTGGCTGACACCGGGAGATCCGCTTTATCGTCAGTACCACGATGAGGAGTGGGGCGCGCCGGTTCATGACGATCTTAAAATCTTTGAATTCCTCGTTCTCGAGGCATTTCAGGCGGGATTGTCCTGGCGAACGATTTTGCATAAGCGTGAGAATTTTCGCAAAGCGTTTTCCGGTTTTGATTTTGATCGAGTGGCAAAGTTCAATGCTCGCGACACGGCGCGGCTTCTCAACGACGCCGGGATTGTGCGCAACCGAGCCAAAATCGAGGCGGCGGTGGTCAATGCCCGTTGTTTTCTCAAGGTCCGTCTTGAATTCAAAACTTTTTCAAACTACATGTGGACTTGGGTAGGCGGAAAACCTTTACATTGTCACAAATTGAAAACCCTGAAAGACTATCCTGCTTTTACCAGTGAATCGCTGGCCTGGGCGAAAGACCTGAAGCAGAGAGGGTTTAAGTTTCTAGGCCCGACCGTTGTTTATGCTCACATGCAAGCCGTGGGGATGGTCAATGACCATGCGCTCCACTGCTACCTCTACGACAAAGCTCGATAGAATGAAGATGAATCGATGGATGTGATTGTTTTGCAGAGCCTTAATTCGTCATTATGATTGAAGAAGATTATCCATTGGAATGTCCCTATTGCGGGGAAAAACTCAATGTCCGGCTGGATGTCAGCGGCGGCCGAAAGCAGAAGTTCGTGCAAGACTGTGAAGTTTGCTGCCGGCCGATTGAGATCGAAGTGCATTTTAAAGGCGGCGAGGTTGATTTCTTTTCTGCTGTGCCCGAGGATTAGGAATGTTCTACCCCGAAATCCCCGTAACTGATAGGATGGCTCCAGAAAAGTCTGGCACGAGATCATTTGAAACTAAAAGGAGTTCCGCGATATGAACGATATGACCCTGCCCGAGATTCCCCCTGAAAAAATGGTGCCGTTATTGACAACGGCCCTCGTTGTGCTTTTTCTTTTGGTGGTTGTGCCTCTCAGCGTCGGGTGGATCAATGTGCAACCCACGGAGGTTGCCGTACGCGTGAACAAGGTCAAGGGATCCATTGATCAGGAGCCTCTCGGTGTGGGCTACCATTTTTACATTAAATGGTTTACCGATATGGTGATCTACAAAGTTTCGGCGCGGTCATTTCCTAACCAGTCCATGGCCACGGAAAACCAAAAAGAATACAACATGGAGCTGAAAACCAACGACGGTCAGAATGTGGACGTCGATATCACGATTATTTACTCGCTCAATGCTCATGATGTGCCCATGCTGCATCAGACGGTCGGTTACAATTACGAAGACCAGATCTTGCTGCCCCAGGTTCGTTCTGAAGCAAGAATTGCGATCGGCAATTATTCGGCCGAGGAAATTTATCAGGGGAAAGTGCGTGATCAGATTCAGGCTCGCATCAAAGAGAAACTTGCCGGTGTTTTAGCCAAGTATCCGGCCATCAATGTGCAGGATGCTCTGATTCGGCATTTTCAGTTCAGCGCCCAATTTGAACAAGCCATTGAACAGAAAAAAATTGCCGCCCAAATGGTGGAAGTGAACAAGCAGCTGGCTCTGGCCGAAGAAGAGACCGCGAAAAAGTTGGAGGCCATCGCGCGTGGGCAAAAGTTGAAAGCCATTCAAGAAGCGGAGGGGCGTGCTCAATCGGCCAAGATTGAGGCGGATGCCGAACGCTACAAACTGGAGCAGGAAGCCACCGGGAAACTCGCGCTCTACAAAGCGGAAGCTGAGGGAAAAAAACTTTCCGCAGAAGCCTTGGGCGGCGGGCAAAATGTGGTGGCTCTGGAGTTTGCCAAAAATATTCCCGACAAACTGCAGATCTGGGGGATCCCTACGGGTGCAAATAATACCAGTTTGATGGATTTAAGCGGTGTTTTCAAAGGGATGCTCGATAAGAAGAGCGAGTAGGATCTGGAACACAATCGGTCGTTGTGATTTAAGTAGAATGTTCCCTGATTTAACACAAAATTCAGCCAGCGGAGACGCAAGGAGGAACTTTGAGAGAGAATTATAAAGGCGACAAAAAAAGAAGAGAAGATGCCCAGCGCAAGAAGCAGGAAGAGAAGAGAAACAAGCGTTTGAATAAGTCAAAAAATCTACCGGCCCCTGAAGCCGGAATGAATCCTGTTGTCGAGATACCCGCGCAAGGCCAGTAGGACAGCAACATTAAAATCGTTAGCGAATAAACGAC
>CAYMUZ010000146.1:0-2915 GCA_964393875.1 uncultured bacterium
AAGGTGCAGGGGCAGAAAGCGCAGCATGAGAATGACTAGACGAACGTCAAGTTCGTCAGTCAAAGTCCCTGCCCAAAAGGTGCAGGGGCAGAAAGCGCAGCATGAGAATGACTAGACGAACGTCAAGTTCGTCAGTCAAAGTCCCTGCCCGAAAGGTGCAGGGGCAGAAAGCGCAGCATGAGAATGACTAGACGAACGTCAAGTTCGTCAGTCAAAGTCCCTGCCCAAAAGGTGCAGGGGCAGAAAGCGCAGCATGAATAAGAGACCATTGCTGAAAACAAAATTACCGGGTCCCAAAACCCGCCGCTTGATCGCACGCGACAAGTCGGTTTTGTCGCCTTCGTTTACGCGACCCTATCCGCTTGTGGCCGAACGGGGACGAGGCGCGTGGCTGACCGATCCGGATGGGAATATTTTTCTCGATTTTACAGCGGGAATTGCCGTGACACAGACCGGACATGCGCACCCCAAAGTGGTTCGCGCCCTGTGTGCACAGGCCCGCAAGCTGTTGCATATGTCGGGCACTGATTTTTACTACGAACCTCAAATTGCGCTGGCAGAGAAGCTGGCGGGGCTGGCGCCCGGGCGTTTTAAAAAACGAGTATTCTTTACCAATTCGGGTACCGAAGCGGTTGAAACAGCCTTTAAGCTCGCTCGCTACAAGACGGGTAGGGAGCGAATGATTGCTTTTTTGGGTGCTTTTCATGGACGCACGATGGGCGCGCTTTCTCTGACCGGCAGCAAAGCCAAACAGAAAGCGCATTTCGGCGCCCTTGTGCCCGGTGTTACGCACGTGGATTATCCGAATCCTTTCCGACAGCAGGCCGGTCCCCCAGCGGCTTATCATGATGCGGTGGATTACATTGAAAACACTCTTTTCAAAAAAAACGTGCCGCCCGATGAAGTTGCGGCAATTATTGTGGAGCCCATCCAGGGAGAAGGCGGATACATTGTGCCTCCGGAAGATTTTCATCCGCGACTGCGGGCGCTCACTAAAAAATTTGGCATTCTATTGATTGCGGATGAAGTTCAGTCCGGCATGGGACGCACCGGGCGCATGTTTGCCATGGAACACTGGGGGGTCGAACCTGATATTATGACTTTGGCAAAGGGCATTGCCTCTGGGTTACCACTCGGAGCCGTCATTGCCCGCGCGGAGCTCATGAGTTGGGCACCCGGTTCCCATGGAACGACGTTTGGAGGCAATCCGGTCTCTTGTGCCGCGGCGCTTGCCACGATTGAATTACTGGAAACGGGACTCATGCAAAATGCGGAGGATAGGGGGGAGCATCTTAAGAAAGGCCTGCAGGCCCTGTATAAAAAATATCTTGTGATCGGGGACGTTCGAGGAATCGGTCTGATGATCGGGATGGAGATTGTTCAGGATCGCAAATCGTACGAGTCTGCTCCTGCGTTGCGGGATGCAATCATTGAGGCTTCTTTCAGACGAGGGCTTTTGCTGCTGGGGTGCGGGGACTCCAGTATTCGCTTTTCGCCACCGCTAGTAGTGAGCAAAGCCGAAGTAGATTGTGCGTTGAAAATTATTGAAGAGGCGCTTCAGAGTGTCTGCCGTAAATAAAAAAAGCGCAAAGAAAAATCACTTGGTGAGGGTGCCGTCGAGCGTTTCGAAAATAATGGTCACCAGATTGTGACACTTGGGGCACTTGATCTGTTTGAACGCCTGAATGTTATCCTGCTTGGGGCGGTACATGATGGATAGAATCTTCGTGACGAAGTTCGTTTCATCGCCTGACCATTGACAACTGGAACAGTGATACAAGGGCTTCAAACGATTCCTTTCCGAAGCATTAAAGTGCTTTCCGCGCTTTTCGCGAGCATAACAAGGAATCGGCTTTGCCATTGAAAACTTAACCCAAAATCCGATAAAAGCCGGAGCCTTGCCAACAGTCTTTTGGTAGAATTCAACCGCTTGGTGACGTGTTTAATGCGTAACATATGGCTTCACAACAGGTCGCGTGGGTGACGGGAGAGAAAAGTATGAAAACAAGGTTCCTCGGTATTTCTTTTATCGCAGCGTGTCTTTTAATGCCCGCCTCTAAATCTGCTTGGGCGAGTCACGAGCTTTTGTCTAAAAATGGGACAGGCATCATACGGTCATTTAAAAATATTCTTGGGGCACCGCTTGAAATCCCATCTACGATTCGCAACTACCATCAGGGGAGTGGCCGGCCTGTTATTCGTGAGACGGCTGGTTTTTTTGATGGGGCGACCCGCATGGTGGCCCGTGAATTCAACGGCATTCTGGACCTTTTTATGTCGTTTTTGCCTGGAGAGCAAGACGGTCTGCCCATGCAGCCGGAGACTTTGTTTTAAAAAAAATCCGGAGAAATGTTTTGTTTTTTTGCGGTGTCTTGTAGTGCTTTTGAACTTCAAATTCCGATTCCCCTTTGAGGCGCAATGCTCTATAATTCGCGATCTGTCCAGGATTCATTGGTGACAAAAGGTTATGTGGGCCGTCCCCAGGGGGGCCGCTTGCAGTGGGATTCATGCAGCGATAGTTATCGCACGAAGATAAGCTGTTTTGCTGACTAAGTTATGTGGGCCGGTAGTTCAGTTGGGAGAACGCTACAATGGCATTGTAGAGGTCAGGGGTTCAACTCCCCTCCGGTCCACCAATTTCTGTGAAAGCGCGAGCCTTTGGCTCGCGAGAGAATTTGGTGCTGTACGCTCACGCGCCAGTGAAGCGCGTGTACTGTACTGCACTGATAATGCTTGTGGGGAGTTGAAGGGAGCACCGGTTCTCCACATGACCCAAGTCATGTGGGTGGTGCGGGCGGCGACCGAGCGAAGCGAGGCGCCAACTCCCCTCCGGTCCACCAATTTCTGTGAAAGCGCGAGCCTTTGGCTCGCGAGAGAAATTGGTGCTGTACGCTCACGCGCCAGTGAAGCGCGTG
>CAYMUZ010000147.1:0-3443 GCA_964393875.1 uncultured bacterium
TCTGCGTTTACTTTGGCAAATTCAGGGTCATAATCTTCAGATTCTACGATCGCAGCAATGGGACACTCAGGAAGACAAGCGCCACAGGTGATACAAACGGTCGGATCAATGACCATGAACTCCTGCTGCTTATAATCACCGGGATAAATGCAATCAACCGGGCACACAGCTACACACGATGCATAGCGTTCGCCAAGACATTTCTCAGTAATAACGTAAGACATGATTTCTTCCTCCAAAAGAGTTGTGTGATCAAAGATATCGTATTTTACCGCTCTAGGGGATAATCGTCAATATTCGCTCAGACTAAAATTTTCTTTTGCAGAGCCTAAATCCCTTGCCGCCGAGCCATTTCTTCCAATCGGGCAATTCTTTCTTCAATGGGCGGATGCGTACTAAAAAGACCGGTCAAAAAGCCCTTTCGCAGTGGGCTCACGATAAAAAGATGAGCGGTGGCTTCTGGAACTGTATGTGCCGGCATGCGACTGCCGGCCGCCTCCAACCGCTTAAGCGCACTGGCCAGATAAAGCGGGTTGCCGCTCCAGCGCGCCCCCGCTTCATCTGCGGCGTATTCGCGGCCGCGTGACACGACCAACTGAATCAAAAGTGCGGCGAGCGGCAGCAGAATGGCAGCCACCAGCAAACCCAGCGGATGCTCGCCGTCCCGGTCGTCATCGCGAGTGTGGGATGAACCCCAAAAAAGGGCGTACCGGACAAAAGAAGCAAGCATGCTGATCGCACCCGCCAGCGAAGCCGCCACCGCCGCTGTCAGTGTGTCACAATTGCGTACGTGCGCCAATTCGTGAGCAAGCACCCCTTCGATCTCTTCCGCTCCAAGGGTCTGCAGTAACCCGTCTGTGACAGCCACCACCGCGTGGCCGGGATTGCGGCCTGTGGCAAAGGCGTTGGGCATGGCCCCCGGCACACGATAAAGCCACGGCATGGGTAATTTTGCCACTTTACAGAGCTTCTGCAAAATGGCATAAAGCTCAGGCGCTGCCGATTCTGAAAGAGGTTCCGCACGGTAAAACCTAAGAACCATCGTATCGCTGAACCAGTACGCCCCAAAATTTATAAGCACGGCAAGAAAAAACGCCACCAGAGGGCCCCTCTCGCCACCCACAAGATGACCCAAGTACATCAGTAGCAGTGTGAGGATTGTCAGCAGAATCGTCGTTCGAAGGGCGTTCCCTCGCACTAAAACCGCACCTTCATTCTTTTTAGGTCGCGAACAAGCTGGTCGTTATTACGAAACCGAATGGCCTGCATACCCACATTGCGCGCGGCTCTTACAAACTTGGGCACATCATCGATAAACACAGCCTCTTCGGGCAGACAGCCAATGCGTTTAAGGACCTTTTCGTAAATAATCGCCTCTGGTTTTCGAGCCCCCACCTGATGAGACGGAAATAGTTTTTTAAAGTTTTTCAAAATGGGAAATTGTGCCTTAATGTACTCAAAGTGCATGTCATTTGTGTTCGAAATCACATAAAGCGGGTAGTGTTTTTTGAGCCGCTTTAGAATTTTCTCCATCCCTTCATTTTCCCAGAAAATCTCATTCCAGTACCGTTTGAACTCCGTGTAAGAAATGGGGGTTTTGAGAATTTTCACAGAGTGCTTATAGAACTCGCGTGAAGACATTTCTCCCCGCGTATACGCTTTTTCAACCGAAGACGTAAAAAAATGGAGCCATACTCTCAAGAACGGCGTCTGACAGACACGCGCGAAGCTTTTGCACGCTTTCGTAGCGTCATAATGCAGCAAGACATTTCCCATATCAAAAATGACTGTTTTGATTTTGGGGTGGCTTGTTTTTAAGGGCATTTTCTTTTTCATACGATGCGTACTCCTTCGATAAAAAGTTCGTCCGCGGGCTCATGAGCCTGAAGAAGCTCGACATTTTCGCCGCGGTGCAGTTCAATTTCACAAATTTCAGGAAGTTGTTTTTGCGAATAACGAAGCAGGATAGCCGCGGCCTGCTGGAGCATTCCCGGGGTTTCTTCACCAATCAAAAGCGCCGTCGGCCCTCCAAAATTAAGCGGGCTGAGAAGTACGGTTCCCTCCGGGTGCAAAGACTCGAGATAGCCATTTTGATCCTGGTTACGCGCGATCACGATTTTTGTCTTGAGACCGAGCCGGAAGTGCCGCCCCATACGTAAGATTTCAAACTGCCAGGGTTCACGGCTTTCATGGTGATCAAAAACATCGTGAACTTTTTTAGCAAACTCGGGCGATGTGAGAGCGCATCCCGCCGAGGGGTCCGGCGGATTTTGAATACCGTACTCACGAGCCAGCTTCAAAAGCTTTTGACGCGACCGCCCGACAATGCCGTAAAGCTTGGTGCGATCAATCACGCCCTCCTCTTCAGGGATTGTCAACAGCAGCTGGTGAGCTGAAAGCGGTCTGAGAATTCGGCCTTTTAATCCCGTATCACTTTCAATCGCGCGAAAGTCTGTCATTTTTTGAGACATGGGCCTTTGGCCTAGAACCTCCCCGGTAATCATAAAAGTCGCACCCGTATGGTGCATCAATTCTTTCGCTCGCTTGAACATGTAAATGCGGCAATCCACACAGGGGTTAATTCCCCGGCCATAGCCGAACTTGGGCTCGCGAATCACCTCGAGATAGTCCGCCCCAGCCTTCAGCAGGGTAAAGCCGACTCCAAGGGCATGCGCCGCTTGCCGCGCATCATCTTTGCAGCAGCCAAACATCGTCTGGAAGTTGACTGCCTCAATTTCGACCCCCTGGGCCTTCACGATGGCAATCGCAAGCTGAGAGTCAAGTCCGCCAGAAAGTAAGGCTATCGCTTTGGGCATGGGCTTTCGGTCACTTGATTACTTCACGATTGGCACGCAAGCGGGCTTTCTTTTGAGTGCGTTTTCTCAACCGCACAATTTCTTTTTTTCTTTTTTCCCGGCGAAATTGTTTACCAGGTTCTGTTCTTGCCATGATGCCCCCCCTCGATAAAATTCTAGGCGATGACGACACCCAGATAGCGGAAACGAGGAACTTGCTCACTGCCCACAAGCACAGTTTCTTTAAACATCGCAAGCGGGCGAACCCAAAGCGAGCCTTCAGGGAAGGCCGCTTTGTACAAGGCCTTGTAGATCACCATGGGTTCAAGCGTTTCACTGTGGCGCGCCACACCCACGACCTCATAGCGCTTGCCCTTAAAGTGCTCGTAGAAGCCTCGCTGAATTTCATCCATGCGCAATAGTCTCTTTTCATCTGATCGTCTAGGTTCTGTTGACACGCGCATCCACTGGACTGATCCGGATTGGCTGGGTACTCGCACGCGGGCTATTTTATCGGAGGAAGCCGTGATTGACTATGCCGTTTTGCAAAGCCAAAGCGCGTGTTCACCCGCTCATCTTTTTTAAGCCTGCACGCAAAAATTCGCGGTTCATCCTGCACCAGCGCCTATGCGCTGGTACTCCGCTTCG
>CAYMUZ010000148.1:0-6960 GCA_964393875.1 uncultured bacterium
GCCGCGCAGGTATCGACCAATTTATAGACCGGCCGCAAGCCCTCTTTTTTACGGCGCCCACGCACGGCATCCTCAGTTGAACCCGTACAGAAGGCAATCTGGCGATCGGAGAACCCATAGGTTTTAGCTTTCTTCAAAAGATCGCTGCTCATTTTCTCAAGCGAAACTGCCGCAAAAATTTCTTTCTCCAAATCAACAATCTGCTTGAGCTGTGCCAAGAACCAGGGGTCCACATAAGACGATGCGTAGATCTCCTCCGTGCTGAACCCCGCCAGGTAAGCATATTTTAAATAGAAAAGACGGTCTTCTTTTGGAACTGAGATCCGTGCACGGATCTGGTCACGAATGTCTTTATCCTTCACCGCTTTCTGCCAGAAAGCCAGGTACACGTCACGTGTCGCGAGCGCCACGTCGAGGACCTTATCTGCCCCGTCGGCGCCGTACCCGAACCGTTTGATTTCAAGGGATCGCAGACCTTTTTGCAGGGCTTCTTTAAATGTCCGCCCAATCGCCATCGCCTCACCAACCGATTTCATCTGCGACGTAAGGGTACTGTTCACCCCTTCAAATTTTTCAAATGCAAATCGCGGAATTTTGACAACACAATAGTCAAGGGTCGGTTCAAAAGAGGCCGGGGTGGTCTTGGTGATGTCATTGGGAATTTCATCAAGCGTGTAACCCACCGCCAACTTGGCTGCAAATTTGGCAATTGGAAAACCAGTGGCCTTCGATGCCAGCGCCGAAGAACGCGACACGCGCGGGTTCATTTCAATCACCACCATACGGCCATCCTTGGGATTGACGGCAAACTGAATATTAGAGCCGCCTGTTTCGACCCCGATTTCTGAAATGACTTTCCTCCCCCAGTCGCGCATACGCTGATACTCTTTATCACTCAACGTTTGCGCCGGCGCCACCGTAATAGAATCCCCCGTATGGACACCCATCGGGTCAAGATTCTCAATCGAACAGACCACCACAAAGTTGTCGCGAATATCCCGCATCACCTCAAGTTCATACTCCTTCCAGCCCAGCACAGATTCTTCGATCAGCACTTCATGCGTCAGGCTGTACTCAAGACCCAGCGCAGCCGTTTGCTCCAATTCCTCACAGTTATAGCAAATGCCGCTGCCAAATCCCCCCAGGGTAAAACTCGGCCGAACGATCACCGGGTAGTGAATCTCTTCAGCACGTTTTAAAGCCTCCGCCACACTGTAGGCAAATCCGCTCAATGGCAGATCGAGCCCGATTTTTTGCATGGCTTTTTTGAATTGCGCGCGATTCTCGGCCTTCTTAATGGCCTCGTATTTGGCGCCGATAAGCTCCACACCGAAGCGCGAGAACACCCCTTTTTCGTAACACTCCACCGCTAGATTCAATGCGGTCTGCCCACCCATCGTCGGGAGACAGGCATCGGGACGTTCTCTTTCGATCACCTTTTCAAGAAACTCTAACGTCAACGGCTCAATGTAGGTTCGCAACGCTGTTTCGGGATCGGTCATAATGGTCGCCGGATTCGAATTGATCAGCACGACCTCATAGCCTTCTTCCCGCAAAGCTTTGCAGGCCTGAGTGCCGGAATAGTCAAATTCACATCCTTGACCGATCACAATCGGCCCGGATCCAATGATAAGAATTTTTTTAATGTCTGTTCGCTTTGGCATAACGTTTCCCTTTAGCCTTAGGCTCTAAATTCTGCGACAAGCTGTTTTTGCGCCGGATCGGCCACCCTCTCGTAGAATCGAGTGAACAAATAATCGCTGTCATGCGGCCCCGGCGAATTTTCAGGATGATACTGGACAGAAAAAATAGGCAGTTTTTTATGCTGCAGTCCTTCCAGTGTCTTGTCATTCAGATTGATATGCGTCAGCTCGACTTCATCTTGAGGCAGAGAATCAATGTCCACCACAAATCCATGATTCTGTGAAGTAATTTCAATCTTGCGGGTCAATAAATCCATCACAGGATGATTGCCGCCGCGATGCCCAAATTTCAGTTTTGACGTAGTTCCCCCCAAGGCCTGCCCTAAAATCTGATGGCCAAAACAAATCCCAAAAATAGGCAGCTTTCTAAGCAACTGGCGCACGGTCTCGACAAGATACGGCACCGCGGATGGATCGCCCGGACCATTCGATAGAAAAAGTCCCTTCGGCTGATAAGCTAAAATTTCTGCCGCAGAAGTCTGCGCCGGAACCACATGCACCCGAAAGCCGTGCTGGTTCAATTTTCTCAAAATGTTCAGTTTGATGCCGCTATCGACGGCAACGATATCAAAAGATTTTGCGCGGCTCTGCCCCCACTCAAACTCTGCGCAAAGCCCCTCGGTAAATTCATAAGGCTTCTTGCAACTCACTTCTTTCACAAGATCAACCCCGACAATGGATGGCGCATCCTTGGCTTTTTGAACGAGGCGCTCGCGATCACCGTCTACGGTTGAAAGCACCGCTTTTTTCGCACCTTGATCCCGCAGATGCTTCACAAGCCGGCGAGTATCAATCCCTTGAATACCGATCTTCCCATGTTTTTTTAGATATTCATCCAAACCCATGACAGAGCGGTAATTACTGACAACAGGGCTCAGTTCCTTAATGATAAAACCTTCCACCCAGGGGCGTGCCGATTCTTCATCCTCGGTGTTGATTCCGTAATTACCAATGTGCGGGTAGGTCATCGCCACGAGCTGCCCTTTGTAAGAAGGATCTGTCAGAATTTCCTGATATCCCGTGAGAGAGGTGTTAAATACCACTTCCCCATAGATTTCTCCCGCCGCCCCAAACCCCTCGCCTTCGAAAAAAAAGCCATCTTCCAGAGCCAGATAGGCTTTCATAGTCAAAACCGCCAAAGCTGCCCCGCACACACGGTGGCGAGCACTTTGCCTTTTAATTTCATGTTAAGAAAACACGAGTTCTGCGATTTGGAGCGGAGCTCCTCATGCGTGACCTTCCACTCCAGCTCAGGATCCACCAAAACCAAGTTGGCTTTGCATCCGACGGTGATCGTTCCATACTCCGGACCAAGCCCCAAGATCTGCGCGGGCCGCTGGGACATCCGATAGGCGATCTCGACCAGGGAGGCCTGTCGAGTGTGATAAAGTGCCGTCATCACGACACCGAACGCGGTTTCAAGACCAATCACCCCGAACGGGGCGTGATCAAACTCCTGCATCTTGTCTTCAGGTGTATGCGGCGCATGATCGGTCGAAATGCAGTCGATCACACCCTCCAGCAAAGCCTTGCGCAGACAATCCACATCCGACTGATGCCGCAAAGGCGGGTTCATTTTTGCATTGGTATTATACCCTTCCGCCGACTCTTCGGTTAAAAGCAAATGATGCGGAGTCACCTCCGCCGTCACGCGAACCCCCTCCGCCTTTGCGCGGCGCACAAGCTCCACGGCTCTCGCTGTTGAAAGATGGCAGACGTGCAAATGCGCGCCGGTAAGCCGTGCCAGTTCAATGTCCCGAGCCACGGCCACTTCTTCACTGGCGCCTGAAATACCGCGCAAACCAAGCGTGGTCGACATCAACCCCTCGTTCATGACGCCCTCCGCCGACAATCGTTTGTCTTCACAGTGACTCATGACGATCAAGTTCAGCATCGACGCATATTCCATGGCTCGCCGCATCAAAAGCGAATCGGCGACCCAATCCCCGTCGTCGGTCACGGCGACAATACCGGCTTGTTTCAAATCTGCCATTTCGGAAAGTTCTTTGCCCTCACGGCCTTTGCTGATGGTTCCTGATGGAAAAATCGCGTACGGCACTTCGCGGGCTTTGCGGATGATGTTGTCAATAACGCTTTGATGATCGCATGGAGGCTGCGTATTGGGCATGGAAACCGAGGCTACATACCCCCCCTTAATCGCCGCCAAAGCCCCCGTCACAATTGTTTCCTTAGATTCAAAACCCGGCTCACGAAAATGGGTGTGGAGATCTATGAATCCCGGTAAAAGGAATCGCCCTGCCGCCTCAAGAATCTCGGCATCCTTGCCGTCCACCTGCGGGGCAATCGCGGTAATCACCCCGTTGTCAATCAACACATCCATAGGCTGGAACAACGCTTTTTTTTCATCCACATTCGGATGAACCAAAAAAGCCTGCCGAATTAAAACTTTCACGCGCCCTCCTTATCTGATTCCGGGATGGTTCCGGAGAGCAAAAATAGAACGGCCATGCGAACCGCAAGCCCGTAAGTAACCTGATCTAAAATAACAGCGTAAGGCCCCTCGACGACATCGCTCGTAATCTCAATTCCGCGATTGACTGG
Source organism: uncultured bacterium (assembly GCA_964393875.1). Lineage (GTDB taxonomy): Bacteria > Omnitrophota > Omnitrophia > Omnitrophales > Aquincolibacteriaceae > JAHFHB01. Next base: position 4,266 of record CAYMUZ010000148.1, read on the forward strand.
CCCGGGATGCATGATCACAACATCCGGCCGTGCTTTCTTGAGAATGCGGCTGTTGATTTGATAAGCCGTCGCATATTCGCGAATACTTGGGAAAAAAGCCTGGTTTTGACGCTCCAGCTGAATGCGCAGCAAATTGATGACATCCGCCCCCTCCACAGCCTCCTCCAGGCGAGTGGTCACACGCACCCCCAGCTCTTCGATCTGCGCCGGAATCAGTGTCTTGGGCCCGCACACAGTCACCTTCGCGCCCAGTTTCGTCAATCCCCAGATATTCGACCGAGCCACCCGGCTGTGTAAAATATCACCGATAAAACTCACATTCAGCCCTTCGATACGGCCCTTCTTTTCCAGAATGGTAAACATGTCGAGCAGCGCCTGCGTCGGGTGTTCGTTCATCCCGTCGCCGGCGTTAATAACACTGGCGTCTAAATGGCGTGCTAGACGGTGCGGCGCCCCGGAGGACGAGTGCCTGATGACCACCACATCCACTTTAAGAGACTCAATATTGCGGCAGGTATCCTTCAGCGTCTCACCCTTCACCATGCTGGATGTGGATCCTGAGATTTGAATCGTATCCGCACTCAAGCGTTTTTCTGCCAGCTCAAAGGAAATCCGTGTGCGCGTACTCGGTTCAAAAAAAAGGTTGGCCACTGTCTTCCCTCGCAAGGCGGGCACTTTTTTAATAGAGCGCAGCGAAATATCTCTGAACGACTTGGATGTCTCGAGAATGTGCTCAATTTCGACCCGCTCAAGCTCTCGCAAGCCTAAAAGATTTTTACGTGTCCATTGAAAAGCACTCATCGGCTTTCTCCATCCGTCACCACCACCTCATCAAGGCCATCCGACTCTGAAAGCCGCACGATGATCTGTTCATTTTGCGACGTCGGAATATTTTTCCCTACGTAGTCCGCCTTAATGGGTAGTTCGCGATGCCCGCGATCGACTAGCACCGCCAGTTGAATCGCCTTCGGCCGCCCGAAATCAATAATGGCATCCAGTGCCGCGCGAATAGTCCGCCCGGTATAAAGCACATCGTCGGTGAGCACCACAATTTTCCCATTCGGGTCAAACCCGAGCCGTGTTTCTCGAACCTGAGGCAGAGCACCGACCTCTCCCAAATCATCGCGGTACAAGGTGATGTCAAGGTAGCCCAACGGCGCTAAAATCCCTTCAATCGTCTGTATTTCCTTCTGGATCCGCTCCGCCAGGTAAACTCCCCGCGTACGAACCCCAATCAGAACCAGTTGGTCTGTGCCGTGATTGCGTTCAAGAATTTCATGAGCGATCCGTGTAATGGCCCGCTTAAGGTCCTCCGCCGACAAAACTTTGCGTTCAGTGCTCATCGACAGCCAAAAAAAAAGCCCCAGCGCAAGCGCTGGAGCTTTTAGGATTGAATTTCAAAAATAAGTTCATTAAAAACTTCCTTTTGGGCGTCTCAGCACCCGTTTAAAGGTCGTTGCAAAGTACTTGGATAATAGTGAATGAACCCAATCACGTCAAGAAAAAAGAGAGATGCCCCTGTAAGCCAAGTTCTGTCAGCACCTTGCGATGCCGGATGATCATCTATCTAAGCCCTGCAGTTACCTACGCCGCTAGAAGCAGCGGCCCAAACCAAGGGTTTGGGGCAGGGTCATTCGGCCTTACCCGGCGGATTGACCCCCTTGCGGAAGTCGACCTGGGAAAGTCAAAAAAACAAAATCCGCCCTATTTGGCCTTTCATCACGTAGAGATTGCCGCGTTTCACCCCGGGACCAGGAAAGACCTGAAACCCGGACTCGTCTCTGTGGCTCTAATCCGTCCGCCATTTGCATGCCGGAGATGGGCGTTACCCACTACGCTTTCCCTGAAGCTCGGACTTTCCTCTTCTGTCATCATAAATGCCAGAAGCGATCACCCAGAGCATCTCTCGACGAGAATAGTAGCGGTTTAAGGGCAGGGAATCAAACAAATAATTGAAGGGGGGGCCTGCCCCCCCAGGGATCAGGCAGGAAGATCGTCTAACTGAGACTGTGCGAATTTTGCCCAAACAGTTTCAGAGTGTTTTTTAATGATCTCACTAAAAAGGGCTCGGGCCTCACCTTTGTGTCCAAGAGTCACGTGGCACTTCGCCCGATAATAATCCGCAATAACCGCCAGATTGCCTTCCGGATTCTCAGTCACATACGCGTCATATTTCGCCAAAGCCTCTGCATACTTTCCTTTATTGAACAGGGCTTCCGCCTCTGAATAGTTCCCAAAATAAAACCGTTCAGGGTTGCGGCGCCACCTTAAACAGGAGGATGAAAGCAGCGCAAAGGAAATCAACATTAAAACGGTGAGAAGCTTTTTTTTCGATTTAATCATAACCCGACGATAGGTTGTATCACATGAGATAACTTACAGAAGCTGGATTGTAATTCAAGCAAACCTAAGCGGTCAACAAAAACCCCCGGTTCATTCGAACCGGGGGTTTTTGCTTCCAAATAATTTTCAAAAATCAGAGACTAGATGACGTAGATCAGCTGGCCAGCAATCGTCGACTGACTGCTCTTCCCCTGCGCAAAGGGGTCGTCGTCGTTCGACTTATCGTGCCGAAATTCACCCCGTGAGATGAGGTTCTGAGTCAGCTTATATTCGGCAGTCAATGTTTGCTCAAACGTACGATCGCTGCTGAAGGCAGAGCGGGCAATATCCTGGTCGACAAAAATCTCACCAC
>CAYMUZ010000149.1:0-2707 GCA_964393875.1 uncultured bacterium
TCTTCCGCATAAGCCTTGGCGACCACATTCATCAAGTCGACTGTTTTAGACAGGAGATCCGCGGAGTCCCCTTCGATTTCAATCTCTTTGGTGCCGGCGGCAGTGTATTTTGTAAAAGAAAAGAAATAGACCTTGTGCGCAACCGGCTCCGGCGGCTTCCCACCTTCCGGGTTTACAGCCTTTTGACGCTCATTAAAAAACTGAACTTTCACAAACGCAGTGTAACCCACCGCGAAAAGTAAGAATAAAACGACAATCCGTTTAAACATTTTTTACTGCCTTTTCAGCACCCCTGGCGGCGAAAACGCCACGCCGCGCATCAGGTTTTGTTTTCCATCGCTCATGCATCCAGGACCACTGCTCAGGATACTGCTGAATCACTTTCTCAAAACTTCTCATCCACCGCACCGTCACTTGACAAACAGCCTCTTCACGCGATGGCCCCCTCTCCGGCCGAATGACGTCACCAAGCACCCACTTATAGCCCCCCTCAGGGCAACGGACCATAAAGTTGGTCAAAATAGGTGTTTGAAGCTGAAACGCCAGGCGCGCCGGAGCCACAGAGGTATACGCCGGTTTGCCGAAAAAATCGACAAAAATTCCCTTTAATCCTTCAACGTCCTGATCCGGGAGCATCCCAATGATCTCGTTACGGCCCAATACTTTCAGAATATCTCTACTCGCGTTGTCTCGGTAGATTGTCTTTACATTCATCGAACCGCGTAACCCGATAATCCAGCGATTGTAGGGCTCATAGTAGATTTTACGGGCAATCACAGAAGCCTCAAAACCCATGGCAATCGTTGCCGCCGCTAAAAGTTCCCAATTGCCTAAATGCGCCGTCATCGAGATAATTCCGCGCCCTTCGGCCAGGAGATCTCGCAAAACTTGCTCCGCATTTCCAACATCCACAATTTGTCTGATTTTACCCGCAGAGAGTTTTGAGAACTGCAAAGTCTCAACCGCCGTTTGCGCAAAATTGCGGAACACCCCTCGCGCAATTGTTTGAATTTCCCGTTCGCTTTTTGAATCACCGAACGCAATGCGCAAATTCCTCAAGGTCTTGTCCCTTTGACGCCCCACGAGCCCGTAAGCCAAGCTTCCAGCTCTCACCGCGAGACGCTGCGCCGCCTTACGCGGCAACAAGCAAATCAAAGCCGCCATTCCCCGTGCAAACAGATACAGAAAAAATCGGTACGGCTTTCTCTTGGCCACTAGATAAAACCCGCCCTCAGCAAATCTTGAACATCCAAAAGTCCTACGGCGCGCCCTGCGGCATCCACCACCGGAAGTTCATCAATCTTTCGTGTTTTTAATAGATTCAGCGCTTCTGCGGCCAGCCGGTCTTCGCGAACAGTCGTGGGATTCATCGTCGCCACTTTTTCCACAGCCTGATTCAAAACAATCGCACCCGTCTCACGCAAATGCCGGCGTAAATCTCCGTCCGTAAAAATACCTCGTACACGCCGCGCAGAGTCCACCACGGTGCAGCTGCCGGCACGCGCACGCGTAATGGCCAGCAGGGCCTGTTTGAGAGGGGTTTTGGCCGTTACCACCGCATGCGCATTCCCCCGCCGCATGACATCACAAACTTTTAAAAGCTGCCGCCCAAGACTTCCTCCCGGATGAAGCTCCGCAAAATCTTCCTGCCGAAATCCTTTTTTCTTGTGAAGCGAGAGCGCCAACGCATCTCCCATCGCAAGGGCCGCCGTCGTCGATGCTGAGGGCGCCAGATTGAGAGGACAGGCCTCGCGCGTAACACCTAGATCCAACACGACGTCCGCGTAACGCGCAAGCGTCGATCGCTTGGCACTGGTCATCGCAACAAGAAACACACCCATTTTTTTAATAGGGTTAAGCAACCGCACGATTTCTTCCGTTTCCCCGCTATGAGAAATGGCCAGCACCATATCCTGTGTCGTCACCATTCCTAAATCACCATGAATTGCTTCGGCAGGATGCAGGAAAAAACTTGGCGATCCCGTAGAGGCCAGCGTGGCAGCAATCTTGCGGCCAATGAATCCCGGTTTCCCCATACCTGTCACGATGATGCGTCCACGGCATTTTTGCATTGCGGTCACCGCCCGCAAAAAGGGCTGTCCCATTTTCCGCTTCAAGCGCACTAACGTTTGCGCTTCAATCGTCAACACTTCGCGAGCTGTCTTCAGTAAATCACGGCTCACGCATTCACCCTGGGACAATCGGCAACCACTTCTTTAAGACGGACGAGCACATCCAAAAGCTGTTTGAGCTGCGAAAGAGCGAGATTGTTGGGTCCGTCTGAAAGCGCCTTGGAGGGATCTTCGTGGATTTCCATAAAGACCGCATCCGCCCCAGCCGCGACCGCACAACGCGACAGCGTGGGAATAAACTCGGCCATACCGCCTGAAGCATGCCCCTGCCCCCCCGGCAATTGCACCGAATGCGTGGCATCAAAAATCACGGGATAGCCGAATCCACGCATCACAGGAATGGCACGAAAATCACTGACCAGATTTTGGTATCCAAAAGTGACGCCGCGCTCCGTCAACAAAATCTGATGGCACCCAGCCGACTCCAGCTTTGTCACAACATTTTTCATATCCCAGGGAGAAAGAAACTGTCCCTTTTTCACATTCACAACCCGCCCGGTCAGGGCTGCCGCCGCTAAAAGATCCGTCTGGCGGCAAAGAAAAGCGGGGATCTGTAAAATATCAAGGACTTCGGC
>CAYMUZ010000150.1:0-7246 GCA_964393875.1 uncultured bacterium
CACGCGGGTGAAGCAAGCGGTGACCGGCAGCGGCCGGGCAAGCAAAGAACAGGTGGAGCTGATGCTCCGCCGTTTGTTGGGTTTTCGAGAACCGCTGGCGCTGGACGCCTCCGATGCGCTGGCGGTTGCTGTGTGTCATGCGCATTTAAAAAAACACGCAGAGCCCGCCGGTTTGGCGGGGGGGAAGCCCGCATGGTTCAAGAAACAAATGCAGGCGGTTTTGGCGGCGCGCCCCGTAAAAACAACAGTCCCAAAACAGGTGCTCAACCATGTACCAGTATCTTTCCGGAAAACTCGCTGAAAAGACTGCCACTGCGGTGGTCATTGATGCAGGCGGAATCGGCTACGAACTTCATATTCCGGTTTCTTCTTTTGGCGGCCTGCCGTCGCTGGGCGAAAATGTGCGGCTTTATACCCACTTTGTAGTCCGTGAAGACGCACAGCTTCTTTATGGATTTGCGACCGAAGCCGAACGACGTCTGTTTCGCCATCTGATTTCCATTTCGGGCATTGGACCGAAGACTGCCCTCACAGCGCTTTCAGGCGTCGAAACAGGTGCTCTTCGGCGGGCCATTATTCAAGGTCAATCGGAAGTACTGCGGCAGATTCCGGGCATCGGCAAAAAAACGGCGGAGCGGATGGTCATTGAACTGCGTGAAAAATTAGCGGCGGAAGGTCTGCAGGAAGATGCCGCCGTGTCACAACCCATTTTTCCTTCTAATCGCCCAATGGATGATGCGATTGAGGCGTTGATTGCGCTCGGCTACAAAAAACCAAACGCACGGCTGGCGGTTGAAAAGGCCGCTCAGTCTGAGGCAGGCCGTTCGGCAACCGTCGAGGAGCTAGTGCGGCAGTCGCTGCAGCACGTTTAAGAGGAAGTTTTGAGTCATGAGTTGTCAGTCTTGAGCAATAGGAGCAGAAGACAGGAGTTCCCTTCATGGCAGCCAAATCTCTGAACGCGCGCAAACATAAACGACTCAAAGCGGCATTTCTTGTGCGTTATGAAACTGGGCGGCTCGGTGAGTCGCCGCGCATTACGAATGTTCGTGATCTCAGCGCCGGCGGCCTGCGTTTTTTTGCCAAAGACCTGCTGGAAGAATCGGCTGTGATTAAACTCCAAATTTTAGTGCCGCCGCTTGAACGAGCGCTTCCGGCCCAAGCCCGTATTTTGCGCGTACGCCGGGCCAATAAGAATTTTGTCTACTCGGTGGCCGTGCAGTTTGTGGATATGAGTGCTCATGACCGTGAAGATCTGGAGCGGTTTATCGAAGGGCTTGACGCCAACCCTGATACGCGTATCTGCATTGATCAGGCGCAGATTGTTCTAAGGAGCAAGTAAATGGATGACCGTTTTTTGAGCCAGACTCCTCTGCCCGATGAAGCGGCGGTTGACGTTTCTCTCAGGCCGGTGCAGCTCGATGATTTTACCGGACAGACAAAGATCAAAGAAAACCTGACTGTTTTTATTGAAGCTGCGCGCCGCCGCCGTGAACCCCTCGATCACGTACTTCTTTTTGGGCCTCCGGGGCTGGGCAAGACCACTTTGGCGCATATCATCGCTCGTGAAATGAACGCTAAGATTCATACCACCTCAGGGCCGGTGCTTGAGCGGCCGGGTGACCTTGCCGGCGTTTTGACCAACCTTGAAGCGGGAGACGTGCTTTTTATTGATGAGATCCACCGTACCTCGCGCGTGGTGGAGGAGTATTTATATCCAGCCATGGAAGATTACTGCATCGACATCATGATCGACAAAGGTGTCAATGCGCGCTCCATCAAAATCGATGTACCGCGCTTTACGCTGATTGGAGCCACGACCCGCAGCGGGCTTTTGTCTTCGCCCCTGCGTTCGCGTTTTGGAATTGTTGAACATTTTAGCTACTACGATGCGCAGGCACTCACGCAGATTGTGACCCGCTCGAGCCGTATTTTGAATATTCCGGTGGAGGATGCCGGGGCCGGTGAAATCGCACGCCGTTCGCGGGGAACGCCGCGTATTGCCAATCGTCTTTTAAGGCGCATCCGTGATTTTGCGGAGGTGAAGGCCTCCGGCAGTATTACGGCGCAGGTCGCCGATCAGGCACTCCGCATGCTTGAGGTCGATCAAGAAGGGCTGGATCTGATGGATAAGAGAATCCTCAGCTACATTCTGAATGAGTTCGACGGCGGGCCGGTCGGGCTTTCGTCACTGGCTGTGGCCGTGGGCGAAGACGCCGAAACGCTCGAAGAAGTTTACGAGCCCTACCTCATCCAGAAGGGATTTTTGAAACGCACGCCTTCAGGGCGTGTTTTGACCCGCCGTACTTACGAGCACTTTAACGTCAAGCCGCCTGTCCGTCCCGAACAACTTTTTGATTCTTGAGCCCTTCATCAGCCCCTTGTTCCTTTGTTAGGGTGCAATCCTATGTTATATTAGCCACTATTATGGAACTTCTTTTTTCCCTTTGGCGGCCGGCGCTTGAGATTCTGTTTATTTGGGTTTTAGCCTATTACCTAATTCGTTTTTTTCAGGGTACTCGGGCCGTGCAGGTGCTGATGGGGCTTATCATTCTAGCGGTGATTTTTAACATCGCAAAGATTCTTCAGCTCAATACGATCAACTGGGTGCTGACGAAACTTTTCGCAGTCGGTGTAGTGGCGTTTTTGATTATTTTCCAGCCTGAACTGCGGCGTGCCCTGGCGCGGATTGGGCAGAATACTTTTTTGAGCGGCTATCTCAAAAAAGGCGGGCCGGTGGATGAACTCATTCAGGCTTGCGAATATCTCTCGCGTAATCGCACCGGCGCTTTAATTGCGCTGGAGCGCGACATCGGCCTTAAAAATTACATTGAAAGCGGAATGACGCTCGATGCCCATGTCAGTCAGGAGCTTTTGATTACTCTTTTTAACACCGGCACCCCGACGCATGATGGGGGCGTGATTATTGTCGGCGATCGTCTTGCGACTTGCGGGGCGCTTTTTCCGCTCAGTCAAAGTCAGGATATTCCGCGGGTACTGGGCACGAGGCACCGGGCTGCGATCGGACTTACGGAAGAAACGGATGCAGTGTGTGTGATTGTCTCAGAGGAAACAGGCGGGATTTCAGTGGCTGTGCATGGTAAGTTGACACGAAATCTTGACCCAGAGGCTCTCAGTAAAGTGTTGATGAATCTCTTTAGAGCCCCTGTGACAGCACGTTCTCCGGCGGTGGAGTTTATTGAAAAAAACTGGAATTTCTTTAAGGATAAGAGCCGTTTATGATCCGAGGGTTGACCCGTGATTGGGGCCTCAAAATTGTGGCACTGGTGCTTGCCGTGGGGCTTTGGTTCTATGCGGTCGGAGAAGAAAGTGTTGAGGTCGAGCGGCTGGTGCCGCTGCAGGTGAAACTTCAAAATAAACAAATGAGCATTCTTAAAACGTCTGCTCGCTCAGTACGTGTCACACTGATGGCGCCGCGCGCGCTTATTTCGGAAATGACCGGAAAAGAAATCAATGCCGTGCACGTTATCGGAGCTGAAGTCAAGTCTGCGGGGGAGTACTCCTTCCGTCTTGAAGCGAGTGAAGTTAAATTGCCGTCTCCGCAGGTGCGCATTGTCAAGATTGAACCAGAGGCCGTTTCCGTGACGCTTGATGAGGTGATAGTCCAGAAACTACCGGTGAAGCCTAATTTTGTGGGAGAGCCTGCGTTTGGGTATAAAGTAAAGGAAGATGAGATTCAGATCGATCCCAATGCGGTGCTGGTGGAAGGCCCCAAGGGAAAGCTGGAAAAACTGAGTGAAGCGCCAACCGAACGATTGGACCTTGTGGGGCGCATTCGTCCGTTCCGCCGTACTGTCCAACTCGATCTCCCTGCAGGGGTGCAGCCGCTCAGCGAAGCTCTCATCGACATTCTGGTTCCGATTCAGGAAGAGTCTGGGGAAAAAGCATTTGAGCATGTGCCGGTTCGCGTTTTAAATGCGGCCGCCTCACCCATGGATATTGAGGTGTCCGTCGGTGAGCTGTCTTTTGTGCTGACGGGTTCAAGACAGCGGCTTGAAAAATTGTCTGTGGCCGATCTACTGTCCTACGTTGATGTTGCGGATCTCGGTGTTGGCACGCATGAAGTCAGCGCGCGGTTAGTGCTGCCAGAAGACATTGCGGTGAAGGATCCTAAGTCTTTAAAAATCACCGTTACAGTAAAGCTCCGTCTCAAATGAGATCATCCACAGGCTCTAGAAAACTCGGGGTAAACATCGATCATGTGGCAACTTTGCGGCAGGCACGCCAGGGGCATGAGCCCGAGGTCTATCGTGCGGCGATTCAGGCGGAGTCCGGCGGTGCGGATGGCATCACCGTTCACTTGCGTGAAGACCGACGGCATATCCAAGATTTTGACATCCGGCAGATTCGACGTGTGACTCACATTCCGCTTAATCTCGAGATGGCCTTTGTGCCCGAAATGGTGAAAATTGCGCTGGCTGTAAGGCCTTCGAAAATCTGTATCGTTCCCGAACGCCGCCGTGAATTGACCACGGAAGGCGGGTTGAATGTGACGCGTTACGAGAAAGGATTGAAGCGGACGATGCCTCGTTTTCATGCGGCTGGAATCGAGGTCAGTTTGTTTATTGCTCCGGACGAGCAGCAGATTCGTGCGGCGCAGCGAGCCGGCGCGGACGCGGTGGAACTGCATACGGGTTTGTACGCGCATGCGCGTGGGGCAGTCCAAAAAAAAGAATGTTCTAGAATTCGCCGAGCGGCACGGTTTGCGGTTTCTCTCGGACTCAAAGTGAATGCCGGGCACGGGCTTAATTATAAAAATGTGGGACCGCTTGCGGCCATCCCAGAAATAGAAGAATTTAACATCGGCCATTCGATCGTCAGTCGGGCTGTTTTTACGGGGTTGGCGTGTGCGGTTCGTGAGATGAAAGCCTTGATCGAAAAGGGAATGAAGAGGATGAATCGGTTATGAATCTGGATGAAGCCTGGCAAAATGCATTACGTCATACGGAAATTCTCAGGGCGCGCGTGCGGGCGCTTGAGACTTTTGAGGTGACGCGTTTGCCTTACGTGCTGTTGGCCTCCTCCGTGGTGAATCGCGGAGATACGGTGGTGCGCAAAGGCGAGATTCTGGTTGAAAAGCCGGCGATCATTTTGCCGGAGAACGTGCCTCAGTTCGGCGGGTTCGAATGGGATGATTCCTCCGTACGTCATGATTTTATGACGACCTACCTGATGGTGAGGGGTATCCGTTTTCCATCTCTCAAGTACCAGAACAAAACAGGCTCGCTGGACATTTTTGAAGGCAGTCTCGAAAAGGCGTCTGCGGTTTACCGTGATCGGTTGGCTCAGGCGGACGACGTTGCGACCGGACTTGTAACCGGACCGGACGCTTGCTGGCAATTTTCGATTTTAATTTTAATTGCACATCAGATTTTTCGCCAGGCGGATGGGGATATTCTCAAGCTGATGGAAAAATATCGGCGTGAAACAGAGCCTTAACGTGATGCCGCATTTCCACTACGATTTCCTGCTAACTAAACCCACTGCCGCGAAGTGGCAACAACTTGAGACGGTGCGCCGTGCGGGTGTTGCGGTCCCTCTTTTTAGCGTGTATTCCGGCCGCAGTGCGGGCATCGGCGAAATTCCCGACATTTCACTGCTGGTGGACTGGTGCTGCGCCGCAGGGATGAGCCTGCTCCAACTTTTGCCGCTGAACGATACAGGATTGCGTTTTACGCCTTATGACGCCGAGAGTACTTTCGCCCTGGATCCCATGTATCTGTCGATTGAAGATTTGGTGGAGCTGAGCGGGGCACCTTTCTTGAAAGACGCGCGCCAGCTTCGCCGTGATTTTCCAGTCAGCGCTCATGAGGTCAATTACGAAGTCAAAAGCCGCAAATTGTTTTTACTCCGCAATATTTTTAATTCAGCGGCGGTGACCGATAGTCCGGGGTTTCAATATTTTTCGCATAGCCAATCTTTTTGGCTGAAAGATTACGCAATTTTTAAAACGGCAAAAGAAGGACGCGGCAATCAATCGTGGGAGTCTTGGGACGATGATCTGCGCCTGCGCGATGCGGCGGCGCTTAAAACGTTTGTGCAACAGTATGAGCGGACCCTTCTTTTTCACGAGTGGCTGCAGTACCAGCTTTTTTTACAGTTCACCGAAGTTCGCCGCAAAGCGCGTGAAAAAGGTGTTTGGATTATGGGAGACTTGCCATTTTTGGTCTCGCGCGACAGCGCGGATGTTTGGGCGCATCCCGACTATTTTAAGCTGGAGCTATCTTCCGGCGCGCCGCCCGACCTGTATTTTGCCCTTGGGCAGCGCTGGGGGATGCCGCCTTACCGCTGGGAAACGATTGCCGCGCATGGGTACGATTACCTCGTTCAGAAATTACGCTACGCCGAAAATTTTTATGACCTCTATCGTATTGACCATGCGGTTGGAATTTTTCGTGTATGGACCATCCCTCTTTCTGAACCGGCTGAAAGTCATGGTCTTCGAGGCACATTTGATCCGGTCGATGAGTCGCTTTGGGAGGATCAGGGACGCCGGCTGCTCGAAGTCATGAGCGAGAGCTCTTCGATGATGCCCTGTGCCGAAGACCTGGGGGTGGTGCCGGATTGTGCCGTTCGTGTGCTCGAAGAATTTGGCATTCCAGGTATGGATATTCAGCGGTGGGTGCGCGATTGGAGCACGACGTGCAATTTTAAAGACCCGGCAGTCTATCGGCCGATTTCCATTAGTGTGGTTTCGACCCACGATATGGTGAATTTTAAGGTGTGGTGGGAACAGGAAATGGGAACCATTGATTTTGAGCGGTTCAAGAAGGCTTGTGAAGATCAGCATCTCAACTTCGAAAACTTGCGGGCACTGCTTTTCGAGTCGGGAGCGCCCCAGGGCCGCTTACGGTGGCGCCGTGAGATTTCAAGCGTAGCGCGGCTGCGCGAAGTTTTGGGTGTTCCCGAGTCCCATGCTTGGGTTTTTCTCGATTTTTATCGAGCTTCTTTCGATGAAAAAAAAATGTTTTGGCGGTTTCTTCAGCCTTTGGATGCTCAAACTTTGGATTGCCCCGCGGCCTCCTCACCCGCATTGGTGGGAATGGCCTTGGAGCGCATTCATCAATCGCAGTCTATTTTTTCCATCCAGCTCTTTCCAGATCTTTTATGTCTGCAGCCGGAGTTCCATACCATAGCAGAATCGTTTAAAATCAATCAACCTGGGACTTTTGGGGATCACAACTGGACAGCGCGGATGCCCTCTCCTCTTGAAAAATTGATCTTGATG
>CAYMUZ010000151.1:0-12463 GCA_964393875.1 uncultured bacterium
TCCCCGGCTTTCAGACGCACTTCCATTTGAGGCGGGTTTTCTTCCAAATACTCGCCATAATTGACAATCCGGCAGCCACGCGCCTCTGCCTCCGTAAAAAGCAGGTAAGAGAGAGAGCGATCGGCCCAGGCTTTGTGGTGCCCAAACGTTTCTCCGTCAACCGCTATATGTACCAGCTGAGGCTGATCGTCCGGTTCACGCATCGCGCTTTCAAGCCGGTTCATCAAGTGCTTGGCGTCTCCCAGCAAATCCTCAAATGCACAAGCTTTAGAAATCGGGCCATCGTAGAAAAAAATATCGACATAACGCTTAGGGTCTTTTCTTAAAAAACAGCGATACGGCCGCTTGGGGTCAATCGAACCGTCGGAGACGTCCGCCCACATACCCTGAAGTGCTCTCACCGCTTCTGCCTGATGCGGCGCAAGAACCGTAAATTTCACGCCCTCATCCGCAAGGACTTCCAGCGTTTCCTCATTAATCGCAGTCTCCGCCAACCAAAACCCTTCGGGAGCCCGCTGAAACCGCTGGCGGAATTCCTCGATCCCCCACCGCACCTGCGTGCGTTTGTCACGCAAATTTGCCAGAGGCATGATCATGTGGTTATAGACCTGAGCCAGCGCATTTCCATGGCCGTGGTGTGCTTGCAAACTTGCCTTGTCAGCTTCAAGAATTCTTCGGTAGGTTTCAGGGTGTTTGCTTTCAAACCATGAAAAAAGTGTTGGTCCAATATTGAAGCTCATGCGCTCAAAATTATTGACGACACGAACAATCTGGTGGTGCCCGCCAAAAATACGAGAGCGGGTATTGGGGCGGTAGCATTCCTGATAGATGCGCTCATTCCAATCGTGGAACGGATAAGCGCTCTCCTGTCGTTCAATATCTTCGATCCAGGCATTCTCACGCGGCGGCTGATAAAAATGCCCATGGATGCAGATACAAACTTTCTTCATGACGGATCTTTCTGACACAAGGAATCTTTATCGATCAAATTTAATCAAGAAGTTGCTATTTATATAAATCTACACACAAAATGAGGAACTTACAAGATGTGTTTTAAAAAGAAATAGGGTGGGCTATACAAAAATAGGTCTTTTTAATGAAATGGGCTGCAGCAAGCAAGACCAGGGCACGGCCAAGAATCGGGGAGCAGAAATTTTATGTGCAGAAAACGCGGTAATCCACGTTGGGGAAAATCTTATCTTTTTCTTCTAACTGCTTCAGCCAACTATCCTCAAGCTGACCCGCTCTGAGATCTTCATACAGCCGGGTAAAATTAAGCACGTGGTCTTTGGTTCTCTTGATGGCGTAGGGAACCATTGTTCCGGTATGTAAGATAAAAGCCCAGTCACTGGATTGCGCGAGGAAAAGTTCCCGCGCCGCCTGATTGAGAGCACGCTCTACAATTCCATTCTGCCCCTGAAAACGATTAGCCAGTTCTGTCATCCGCAACCCCGCCTTATGCAGGTAGCGATAAATCTGGTGATTCGACCCAGAAAGCCAGGTTTCACTGTAGCCTTTCCACCCCCAACTGGACATACTCGGCGTCGATACCTGATTCACCGGATAAATTCGAAGATAATCTGAGGGCGTAATCAGTCTAAACGTCTTTTGATCAAATGCCACCTTGCGAATAAAAAAATTCAGAAACTCGGGCCCCTCGTACCACCAGTGACCATAAAGCTCAGCATCATAGGGGGCGGTAATAATCGGCTTGCGTCCCATAAAATCATGCAGATACTCGAGTTGTTTTTCGCGATTAAACATGAAATTGGCGGCATGGCTTGCCGCCTTCTCTAAGGCACGCTGACGCGAATAGGGCTGCTTATGATCCGTCTTGCCGGTAATGCGGTAATACTTAATACCGGTATTGATGCGCAATCCATCGGGTGTAATGTAGGGCTTCACGTATTCATAGTCCAGATCAAACCCGATGTCGCGGTAAAAATCACGGTAGTCAAAATCTCCGGGGTATCCCTCGACCGCAGACCACACCTGCTTGGAAGATTCCATATCACGCCCAAAAGCGGCCACACCCGTCGGACAGTAGATCGGCGCATAAACTCCGAACTTCGGCCGCGGAGAGGCATGCAAAATACCGTGTGTTTCACCAATAAAATACCGGATCCCCTCACGCTTTAAATGTCTATCCACCCCAGGATAATAGCCGCATTCCGGCAGCCATATTCCGATCGGCCGGCGTCCAAACACCGACTCGTAATGCCGCGCTGCCACAGCCACCTGTGCATAAGCAGCCGTTTCCGTCCGGTTGATCAGTGGTAGAAAACCATGAGTGGCACCGCAGGTAATGATCTCGATCAATCCGATATCCTGAAAATGCCGAAACGCGCGGGTCAGGTCACGCTGATAACGGTTATTAAAAGTGTCGCGGGCTCGCGTAAATTCCCAGTAGTAGTGCAAAGCCGTCTCATGAAACTCGGGCTGAAAGCGCGTGCGCTCGATTTCTTTTGAAGCCAATTCAATAGATTTTTCAAGATGCTGCCCGTAACGATCTTGCAGCAAAGAATCTTGCAGCATGGACGTCAGAGACGGCGTCATCGTCATGGTAATCCGGCAGGGCACGCCATCCTTTTCAAACCCCTCCAGCATGTGGATCAGAGGGATGTAAGTTTCGGTCATGGCTTCGTAAAGCCAGCCTTCTTCAAGAAAAAAATTGTGCTCCGGATGGCGGACGTAGGGAAGATGAGCGTGTAGGACTAGAGCAAGAAAACCTTTTTCCATGACTTAGAACTGGCCTTCGGTGAGAATCTGCGGAGCGGGGCGTTCGGTGCGGCGAGTCACAACAGGAGTAATCATGCGCTTTTCAAGCCGATCGGCCGAGATCGCTTCGGCATCCAGCACCAAGCGGCCATCGGGCAGCGCAAAGCGGAGTGTAAAAGTGCCGTCGGGACGAAGCTTCACGGGTTTCCCCTGCAAAGTCACTGCGGCATCGGGCTCCGTCGCGCCATAAACAATCAGCTCACAATCGAGAACAAACCAAAAGCCGCGTTTTTTGGCAGATCCGCCAGCCGGACTGGTTGGGCTGGACATCATTCCGGCGCCTGAACCTGAGGAAAGTGCGTTGGCAAGCCGCTCTTCCATGAGTTTTCTTAAATCGGCAGAGCTTTTCCCAACTTCAAACCCGCCTGAGAGCGCGTACATTTTTTCAAAATCGATTCCCATCCACTCTTCATCAAGAACGTCTGACATGGTAATGCGCGGCGTCGTCACCACATTGGAGCGAACCAGCATCACAAAACGACCGTCCTCATGTAAAAGACCTATTTCAACGACATAACTGCTATTAGGTTCTACTTCAATGTACCAGTTTTCAGACATATTTCTGAGTACGATGTCTGAAAAACAAGTTCCTGCCGTACTTAAACTCAAATTATAAATACGCAAAACAGATTTTACCTTCGCCCAATTACCCCCGAGACTCTCAAGCGCCGTCTGCTCGCGGTCACGTTGAATCTCCCAATACGCATACATCCAGTGCGGATCTCGCACGAGCAGGTAAATAAAATGATCGCCATAGCCCGCCGGCAGATCGCCCACGGTCTCTTGGAAAAAGGAGGGTGTTGCTGCGGCCACCGGCATCGGCACTTTCTCTCCCGGCACTTTTGCAACGGGAAAGACCGACTGCGGCAAAAAAGGCTTGCGCACTGCAGCTCGGGTAGGTGCTGCCGGACGCATGGATTTACGCGGCGCTGCTTTAGCACGCGCTGGTGCGGGTTTTTTAATTTCTTTGGCGGGCGCTTTCAAAAGCGAGCCTTTGGAGACCACTGGTTTGAGGGGGCGGCCTCCCATTTTTTTTTGAGGATCGGCAGCTTTTTTGACAACTTTTGCCATGATTTAGAATTCCTGCTCGTGCCAAAAATACAAACGGTTTTTAAAAAATAAGGAGCGGGCATTATCGCCAGGAATGCTCAAAAATGCAACCACAACTTCGTTTTAAAATATAAAAACTTGTGGCTCATGCTTAAAGTCGATAGAGACAGCCTTGAGCTAAGGCTGAGAGAACCCGCCAAAGAGCCTGTCGGAATAGTGCAAGAATCAGGCCAAAATGCTTGTATTATCAGAAGTTACAGAAATAAGTGGGCAAGAACCTACTTCACCTGACGCTTGTCGGCAACCCAAAATTCCATATAACGCCCCAGCATAAGGCGGGTTTGGGCATCTAGCGCCGGAATGGCCGCAAAGAATAGGTTGGTCCAGGGTAGCAGAAACCATTGAAAAATAAAAAGCAGGCGTTTTAAAAATCCGTATCGTACGTGTTTGCGGGGCAAAAGCGCCAAACCAAGGATAATCAGAATGAAAAGATTCAGTTGTGAGAGGCTGAAAATAACGCTCGAAATACGCGTTGAACTGTAATACACCACGGAGTTTGAAAAGGTTCGACTTGCGAGCAGTGCCGGCAGCCAGCCGATCACCATCAAAAGGAAGGACCAGGTGGCCCACATAATATGCCCCTCAAGCAATTTGATGACATGCGGAAGCTTTTTTGCGAGCGGAACATTTTTCATCGCTAAGAACCCGCGCATCACAAGGGGAAAGCCTTCGACGCCCCACGCCCAGCGTCTCTTCTGACGGTAAATACTACGGGCCGTTTTCCACCAGGTGCCGGCGTCGACAACATCCATCGAAAGCGTGACATACATCGGCTCTGTCCTGTAATCTCCTTGATAATGCAGCAATGCTTTCCAGAAGATCAGAGAGTCATCAGAAATCATGTCCACCGGCCAGTAGTCGATTTCGACCAGCGCTTTAAAACTCATGCTATGGCTGGAGAAAGTGACTAGTTTTTCAGCATTCGTGGTCTCCGCCAAAATAAAAAAAGAAGAGCTGGTCTCAAGCACTTTGGCGAAGCTGGGTACTTCCCAAATATTGTTGTGATACACCGGGATGGGCTGAAAGCTGGCCCGCTGCCGCTCAGGGAGCACCAGAAACTTATAGGTCAGGCAAGAAAAGTAATTAGGGCTTACGATCGTATCCGTATCAAAGCAAGAAACGATCACGTGATCAAAAGCAATCTTGAGTTCCCTCAACCGAGCGGCGGCATCACGCGCCGCCCAGGTGATATTTGCGCCTTTCACCCGAGCTTCTTCGGCAAGGCCCTCGGGATGCTCGACAATCCGGAAGTCCATGAATGAAGTCGCAAATTTCTCCGCCAGACTCCTCACGCCCGTCTTGACCTCTTCCGGAGCTCGCGATTCAAGCGCAACGACCACAATCATGCGATGCGACAAATAATCTCCCTGACGCAAACTTTCAAGTCCGGCTTCCAGAATTTCTTTTTTTTCACTGACCACCGGCATAATCACGAGATGGTGAATATCCTCAGGTGAAATTTTTTCTTGAGGACTGTGCAGAAGCTGCTCTAGCTCCCGGCGGTAAACCCAGTGGGACAGGCGGAACCACAAACCTTTTTCAGCCGAGAGCCGCCGAGCCTCCTCCAGCGCATTCTGCGGATCCGAAAGACTGCGGACACGCGAGAGCCAATCCGTATTTTTTTCCATCGCCAGGCGCGCATACGCCAGCATGAGAAAAAAAATCGCGTAAGAAATCCGCAAAAACCAGTAGACATAAAACGCGATAATAATGAGCGCCGCAAGAATGGGGTTCAGAAAAGACAGGCTGGTCATTCCAATCAGGATTGTCCAACTCAGGGCCCCTGGGAGAATTTCGAATAATCGCTGCAACCGATGGTCGTGTTTTGACAAATGATGCCGCGAAAACTTAAAGCTCATGATTTTAAGACCCCGTCTGATTTTTCTTTCTCAAAAAACATTTCAGTGCTGGTTCTCAAAAGCCCGGCGGAAAGCAATTCTCTTTTGGGGAGAATGCGCTGGCTCACCAACCTGCCGGAACTTGCATTCACATAAATGAGCAGTCCTGTTTTTTCGTCATAACCAATGGCAGTATGGCTGCGAACCTGGGCGAGAAGACGAGAATCCGCACGTGCCGGCGACTCTGCCTGTGCCAAAAAAACATCTTGCCCGTCGCGGTAAATCCAGTGCGGCCCCTCCGGCACCCAAAAAACCTGCTCGATGGAATGCCCGCCAGTAAAAATTTCGCAGCTGCGAATGGCTGGGTCAAAATCATCCTCAAGCAGTGAAAACCCGCTCGAAAATTCCACGCGGGCAATCGAGGTATCCGTCCAGAAGGCCGCCTGCGTGAGTTTTAAATTAAGCGCTAACCCACGCACTTTATTTTTGACCAGCCAGTACGGAATTCTGTTGGTAAAGAGGCCGCCGTCCCCCGCTAAAAAAAAGAGGACCCCGTGGTTGGACGGTTCGATTAAAAACGTCCGTTTCGGATCAAACAGTTCCTGCCCAAGAATCGCATCTTGCAAAAGAGGTTTGGCCGCCCCTGAGGAAATATCTCTCCGATAAACACCGGTTCCGGAAACAAAATAAACCTTTCCCTTGTCAACCCGTGCTCCGCGAACATTGGACGCCAGTTTCTCCGGCATCTCATTTTTCTTTAAGTCGGCACGGTAAAGATTCCCCTGCCTTGTAAAAAACACAAACGCGTCATGATCAGGGTCCCACTCAAGCCAATCGGGCGCCCCCGGCAAAGGCAGTGATTGCGCCAATCGCAGCGGATTCTCACGAAATTCAAATCGTTCCAATTTAAAGTTCCCTTGCAAGTCATTGGCCAGAACTCCAAAATAGCGGCTGTCTGAGAAAGCATAAAGACGCTGAACTTTTTCATCCAACAATCCAAAATGATTCCCTGCATCTACAAGCGTCTTTTTGCCGTTTTCAAGATGGATAAGCTGTAAGTCTCGCAATGCGGAGCCTGTCATGGCCACAGCCCAGGGTTGTCCGGGCAGCAATACGAAAGAATCGACGGGCTGCTCTGTCAACGCGAGAACCTCTTTCTTCGAGGGAAGCATTACAATTTTTTCAAGATTTGCTGCGTGCTCTGCCTCAACCCGGACGTTCCCCCACCACCCCTGATAGCCTTCAAGCTCAACCCGCACCGCATACTCTCCGGGAAGCAGATTCATCATGACCGCCGGCGTCCTTTGAGAAAACTTCTTTTTATTCAGATAAACGCTAGCACCTTCCGGCAGGCTTGAAACGGAGATGACACCCGTTCGAACCAACCCCTGATCGCGTTTGGGAACAAAAGCATAACCCAGCGCATAAAGGATCAGCAACGGACAAAGGGTAAAATAGAGGGCAGCGAAGATATAAAAAAAAAGGCGTCTGAGAAAAATCATCGCATCTTCATGGCTTCTGACATGCGGCACTAGCTGCTGATCACAAGATGACAGTTTTTGGGAAGCTCGCGGCTGAGCGTCCGCAGAACATCGCCCCGCAGAAACTTGGTAATGGCACTGCGCTTGGTTGCGCCGATTAACACTGCCGAGACGCCTAGCTCACGCGCCGCCCGGGCGATCAATTTCCCTGGGTTATACCCCAGCTGCCAGACCGGCACAGCCGTAATGCCGCGCCTTTCCATCTCTTTTTGAACTTCTGCTAAGACATCCAACGACTGACGAGACGGGGTCAACTCAGCGGGCAGTTCAGATCCCCCCGGAACTTCTTCCACATAGTTTACATAAAGTGAAGTTTCGCCAAGCGCCTTCACACGCAGTGCGGCTTCTTCAAGCACATTTTTATTCACAGTCCGCAATGAAACCAACGTGGAACTACGGTAAAGAGGGGCAATTTCAACCGCTTCAGAAACCGTAAGGACATTGACATCGGGTAAAAGCTCTCCCACGGAAATGGCCACCCATTTTCTAGTCGCATACCGGAGCGTCAACCCCACGGCCATGACACTCAGAGCAAAAATAAGAGCGTTGTGTTTCTGGAAAGCAATCGTGATTTCAATCAAAAATAAAATGGCCGAAGCCATGAAAAGGAGAGTACGTTCCCTTTTTTTAAGATCAAGCTGAAAATTGGTCGCACACACTCCTAAATTCAGAGTGATCGCACCCACCACCCCGATCGCATAAAGAGCCGCCAGCCCCACGACATCGTGCTCCACCAACAGCACTAAAATAGGCACCAGTGCGGCCACGATAAGCGCAACACTCGGCATTCCAAACCGGTTTAAACGAGAGAAAGCGTCTGGTAGTTCCTTGTCTTTAGACATGAGGTACTGCATGCTGACAAGACTCGAAACGGCCGTGTTGGTCGCAGAGAGCAAAAGAAATCCGAACACCACGGAGATCAGCTGGCCATACCACGGCCCGATGTAGTAGTCTCCAAGCACGCGCAGCATATCCCCCGCGTGCCCCTTCAATCCTGGAATCGCATTCATCGCGATGCCCAGTAAAAACGTCAGCATCGAAACCTCAAGCAGCACCGGCCAAATGGCACGGCGTGCGGTTTGCTCAACGGGCAGCTTCATAATGCCCGTCATGTTGGCAACGGCTTCTACCCCTGAGAGCGCCAGCACGATACCCACAAAAATCGCCCAATTGTGGGGAAGATCCATGGCTGGCCAGGAAAGCTCTACGTGTGGCAAATGAGGGAGTGTCGCCAAAAACAAAACACCTGCCACCACCGAGGCCGCCACCGCAATCACCGTGGCGACACTGCCAGCTTTGCCAGGGCCCACCCAGTTCAGGGCAGCGATCAGCACAATAGACCCGATGGCCCAATACTCCGGATGCAGCACTCCGAAGTAGTGAAAAGCGTCGAGAGCACTCAGGGATGCCGTCACCACATAATCTGCGATCAGCAGCAATGCGCCAATCACTGCAAGCGTCTGAGAACGCTGTTTCACCGAGGAGTAAACTCCGCCGCCATCAGGGTAAATGCGGCAAACAATGATGTAGCAGTACCCGACAAAAGCCGTCAAGATAGACATCAAACACAGAAAAAACCACGACGCATGCCCCGCCAGCGCAAAAGCAATTCCGAGCACATAGGCTTTACTGGTGCCCCAGTCCCCATAAAGCATGGCCCCCGCCTGATACCACTTGAGATCGCGCGGCCGGTCAACCCGTTTAATCATAAGGCTCATGGGCTAAAATCCTTCCCTGAAATAAAAAAGCCTCTAACTTAAAGGCTGAAAAATCGAGAAAAACATCACGGCAAATTGGTATGTCCCATTAAATAGGCATCCACGGCACGTGCGGCAGCCCGCCCTTCGTTGATCGCCCAAACGACCAAACTCTGCCCGCGCCGCATATCCCCGGCCGAAAAAACACCGGGAACATTGGTCGAAAACTTTCCATACTCTGCTTTGGCATTGGATCGTTCGTCACGCTCAACACCCAACTGCCCAAGCACGGTATCTTCAGGACCGAGAAAGCCCATCGCAAGCAGTACCCTCTGCGCGGGAAGAATCTGCGAGCTTCCCGGAACTTCTTTTGGAATAAAGCGGCCCTTGTCGTCTTTCTGCCACTCCACCTTCACAATTTCGAGCGCTTTCACGTGGTTGCTTTCATCTCCGATGAAACGCTTGGCCGTCACAAGGTATTGGCGCGGGTCTTCGCCAAAGAGCGCCTTAGCCTCTTCTTGCCCGTAATCAAGCTTGTAGACTTTGGGCCACTGCGGCCACGGATTATCAGGCGCTCGCGAATCGGGCGGCTTGGGCAAAATCTCTAGCTGAATCAAACTGCGGCAGCCGTGCCGCATGGAGGTTCCAACACAATCGGTACCCGTGTCGCCGCCCCCAATCACAATGACGTCTTTACCTTCGGCTGAAACAAACTGCGGGGCATGTTTTCCATCGAGCAGGCTCTTGGTATTCGCCTGTAAAAATTCCATTGCAAAATGAATTCCGTGCAGACTACGCCCTTCCAGCGGAAGATCACGCGGTTTAGTCGCGCCGCCGCAAAGAACCACGCTGTCAAATTCCTTGCGCAGTTTGTCAGCCGGAATATCTTTTCCGATCTCCGTCCCCGTCACAAAGGTGACTCCTTCCCGGGTCAAGAGATCCACACGACGCTGTACCACCGTTTTATCGAGCTTCATATTGGGGATGCCGTAGATAAGCAAACCGCCAATGCGGTCAGAGCGTTCATAAACCGTCACCAAGTGCCCGGCTTTATTCAGCTGTGCCGCAGCCGCAAGCCCGGCAGGCCCCGAACCCACCACCGCAACTTTTTTTCCGGTGCGCACCGCAGGCGGTTCAGCCGTGACCCAGCCCTCCTCAAACCCTTTATCGATGATTGAACATTCGATGTTTTTAATCGTCACCGGCGGTTCACTGATGCCCAGCACGCAAGAGCCTTCGCAGGGTGCGGGGCAAACGCGCCCTGTGAATTCTGGAAAATTATTTGTTTTATGAAGACGCTCCAACGCCTCTCGCCATAACCCGCGATAGACCAAATCATTCCACTCCGGGATCAGATTATTCACCGGACAGCCTGAGGCCATGCCGGCAAGCAACGTCCCCGTATGGCAAAAAGGAATGCCGCAATCCATGCAGCGAGCCCCCTGCGACTGGAGCTGCTCGTCGCCCATGGGCTCGTGGAATTCTTTCCAGTCTTTAATCCGCTCTTTAGATGAACGATCTTGAGGAAGTTCTCGTTTAATTTCAAAAAATCCGGTGGGTTTGCCCATACCTGCTAGTTGCCTCCAACACGCGAGAGGTCGCGCGCATTTTCTTCAAAGGCCGCCATCACGGCCTCTTCACCGCTCAAACCCGCACGTTTGACGCGCTCAAGCGTAAGCAACGCCCGCTTGTAATCTTTAGGAATGACGCGCACAAATTTTGGCACCATTTCTTCCCACAGTTTCAAAACATTGGCGCCGCGCACACTTTGCGTAGAACGAACATGCCTCTCAATCAGTGCCCGCACTTCCGCTATTTCAGCCGCATCTTCTATTTTCTCTAGGTCAACCATCTGCTTATTACAGTGCGCCGGAAAGATTCCCTGCACATCCAGAACGTAGGCAATCCCCCCGGACATTCCCGCGGCAAAATTGCGGCCCGTCCCGCCAAGCACAACGACACGGCCGCCCGTCATGTACTCACAGCCATGATCTCCGACAGATTCAACCACCGCCGACACTCCGCTGTTTCTCACACAAAAACGCTCACCGGCCATCCCACAGATATAAACTTCGCCGCTCGTCGCGCCATATAAAGCTACGTTGCCGATGATAATATTTTCTTCAGCGGCAAACGTCGACCCCGCCGGTGGATACACAATGATTTTGCCTCCGGAGAGTCCCTTACCGACATAGTCATTGGCATCGCCTTCAAGTTCCAAAGTCAATCCCTTCGGAATAAAAGCTCCGAAACTTTGCCCAGCAGAACCCTTAAAATGAAAATGAATGGTGTCCTCCGGCAGCCCCTCCACTCCAAAGCGCCTCGTTATTTCACTGCCAAGAAGGGTGCCCACCACACGATTAACATTGCGAATCTTCACCGTGGCCTTCACATTTTCCTTACGTGCCAGCGCCGGTTCGGCGAGCTTAAAAAGTTCTGTATTGTCCAGTGCGCGCTCAAGGCCATGATCCTGAGGAATTTGCGCGTAGCGTCCGACATCCGGCCCGACTTTGGGCTGATAGAGAATATTTGAAAAATCGAGACCGCGCGCTTTCCAATGATCCACGGCTGTAGCGGCATCGAGCAAGTCGGTTCGCCCGATCATTTCTTGGACGGTTCTGAAACCCAATTGAGCCATGACCTCGCGCAACTCCTGCGCAATAAACCGCATAAAATTAACAACGTGCGCCGGATCGCCCGTGAATTTCGCACGAAGTTTTGGATCTTGCGTGGCCACGCCCACGGGGCAGGTATTCAAATGACAAACCCGCATCATGATACAGCCGAGCGCCACCAGGGGGGAGGTCGCAAAGCCAAACTCTTCGGCGCCAAGCACAATTGCGATAGCCACATCTCGGCCGGTCTTCAGCTGGCCGTCTGTCTCAACGGCAATACGACTGCGCAAATTATTCAACACCAGCGTCTGATGGGTTTCAGCGAGTCCAAGCTCCCACGGAATTCCCGCATGCTTGATGCTGGAAAGCGGCGACGCCCCGGTGCCGCCGTCGTGGCCGCTGATTAAAACCACATCGGCGTGGGCTTTGGCGACCCCCGCAGCAATCGTGCCCACACCGACCTCTGAAACAAGTTTCACACTGATGCGCGCATGATGATTTGAATTTTTAAGGTCGTGAATCAACTCCGCCAGATCTTCGATGGAATAAATATCATGATGAGGAGGTGGTGAAATAAGCCCCACGCCCGGCGTCGAATGACGTACTTTGGCAATCCAAGGATAGACTTTGGAGCCCGGAAGCTGTCCGCCTTCGCCCGGTTTAGCTCCCTGAGCCATCTTGATCTGAAGCTCGCGGGCACTCACCAAATATTGACTGGTCACTCCAAAACGCCCCGAAGCTACCTGTTTAATGGCACTGTTACGCGAATCTCCGTTGGAATCCGGCGTGTAGCGAGCGGGATCTTCGCCCCCTTCCCCCGTGTTGCTTTTGCCCCCAATGCGGTTCATGGCAATCGCGAGACTCTCGTGCGCCTCCTTGCTGAT
>CAYMUZ010000152.1:0-13215 GCA_964393875.1 uncultured bacterium
TGGGCCGGGAACTCGGCATGGATGCTCTGGTCGAAGTCCATTCCATTGAAGACCTGCATAAAGCCGTGCATGCCGGCGCTGAGATTGTCGGGATCAATAACAGGAATTTAAGGACCCTGGAAGTGGATCCTTTTTTATCCAAGCAAATGCTGACGCATATTCCCAAAGGACTTGCGGTGGTGGTTGAAAGCGGCCTGTCTAAATATGACGAGGTCATGGCGTATAAAAGTCTGGGGGTTCATTCCTTTCTGATAGGCACGACACTGATGAAGTCGCTCGACATTGCGACAACCTTGTCGCAGCTCCTTGGACGTGATCAGAAGTGGGTGAAAGAACCATGATTCCAAAAGTTAAAATTTGCGGCAATACGCAGGAGGCGGATGTCCGGATGGCGATTGCGGCGGGTGCCGATTATTTGGGGTTGATCTTCGCCGAAAGCAAGCGGCACATTGATCTTGACCAGGCAAAAATCCTGGTAGACGCTGCGCCTGATTTTAAACATTTTGTGGGTGTTTTTTATAATCAACCGCGTGAAGAAGTCGAGAAGTTTGCTCAGGCTCTGAAACTGCGGTATTTGCAGTTTCACGGCGAAGAAACAGCGCATTACTGCGCCTATTTCATGCGGCAGGGGCATCAGGTGATCAAGGTATTCCGTGTCAAGGATGCCATGAGTCTCAAACGCATTGCGGAATACGATGTGGATTATTTTATGCTGGATACCTATGTGACGCACGCCAAGGGCGGCAGCGGTGTTCCCTTCGACTGGAAGATCATTGAAGACAGCCCTGCGATTCATCAGCAACTGTTTTTATCAGGAGGACTTCAGTGCAACAATTTGGCAAAGGCCCTTGAGACGGTCCGACCTTTTGCGGTCGATGTTGCGAGCGGGGTCGAAAGTTCACCGGGGCAAAAATCAGCTGAAAAAGTGCGTGAGTTTATCCGGATTGCAAAATGGCAAGGTGTGCAGCATGTCCCCAAGTGAATCATTCGACCGGAAGATTTTAAACCGGCTTGAAAAGGTAGATCGGCCGCTTTTGGAAGATTATCTCAAGCGATTTGTTGCAAGCTTCCACTTTTATCGTTCGATTTTGGAGGAGCTTTCAACTGGAATTCTTATTCTGGATGAGAAGAAAAATTTGCTTTGGGTCAATAAGCGTGCGTGTGAGTGGCTCGGCATATCCTGGCGGGGTACCCCCAAAGGCAAATGGCTGGAGGAGCTAAAAGACCCTTCACTGGCGGCGTGGCTGTCAGGTTTCCTAGAATCTTCGAGATCTGCGACGACTGAAACTATTTCGATCCTCCGGCCGCGCGAGAAACACCTGAGAATCTCTTACCAGGCTGCCGATGAGGAAACGAAGCCGCGCACCCTTGTTTTGATAGAAGATGTGACCCGCCTGCATTTTGAAGAAAATGAGCGCGAACGGCTGCGGCGTTTTGAAGCGCTCACCCAGTTGACCGCCGGGATTGCCCATGAAATCGGTAACCCTTTAAATGCGCTATCCATCCACTTGCAGTTGGCGCAAAAAGAAGCGGGGCAGATTCCAGCCTCTAAGTCATCGCGGCTCTCCAATCATTTGACCATTATGAACGCTGAGATTAACCGGTTGGATGGAATTATTAAGAATTTCCTTAAAGCCACTCGCAAACCGCCACTTCGATTCAAACTAGAAAACCTTAATCTTCTGACCGAAGAAGCCGTTCGCGTTGTGGGGCCGCAGGCCGAACGTTTGCGCGTGATGATTGATCTTAAAACCGATCCTGAATTGCCGTCTTTTTTACTGGACCGGGAAAGAATTTTTTCTGTCTTGATGAATTTGATCAAAAATGCCCTCGACGCCATGCCCCGAGGCGGGCGGCTTAAAATCACTCTTAATCACCGTGAAAAAGTAGCAGCACTGCGCTTCGAAGATAATGGCCTGGGAATTGAAGAAAAGGATTTGCCTCGAATCTTCGATGCTTTTTATACCACGAAAGACGAGGGAACCGGGCTGGGACTGATGACGGTTTTTCAGGCCGTGGGCGAACACGGTGGAAAAATCGATGTTTCGAGTAAGCCCGGCAAAGGAACTGTTTTTACATTATACCTGCCCCTGAGACTTCCAAAATTGCAGCTACCCAAACCACAGGCGCTCGGGGCGCGGGGAGATTAAGCATGTCATCCCTTTCCGCAACCGTACTGCTTGTCGATGATGATCCGCATACTTTGAGCGGGCTAACCACATTTCTTGAGGGACACGGTTTAGATGTGGTGAGTGCCACGAACGGTCGTGAAGGGTATGAAAGCTTTACGAGCGAGCACCCTGATCTTATTCTGGCGGACATCCGTATGCCGGAAATGGACGGCATTCAGCTCTTGCAAAAGATTCTTGGGGCTGATCCGACGGCAAAAGTTATTTTGCTGACCGCCTACGGCTCCGTAGAGGATGCGGTGCGGGCCATGAAAAATGGGGCCTTTTATTATTTGACCAAGCCCGTCAATCTTGAAGAACTGGAATTTCTGGTTAAAAAAGCATTGACGAGTAAACACCTCGAAACTGAAAATCAGGAGCTCCGCCAGGCCCTATTTAAAGAAAAGTTTTCTGCCGGTGAGATTATTTCGCAATCGTCCGTGATGCGGGAGATTCTGAAGACAGTCGATAAAGTGGCCCAATCCAACGCAACCGTGCTGATTGAGGGCGAAAGCGGAACAGGAAAGGAATTAATCGCTCACCGAGTTCATCAGCTCAGCCCCAGGCGTCACCACCCCTTTGTACCGGTCCATTGTGCGTCGTTATCCGACACACTGCTGGTCAGTGAGCTCTTTGGCCACGAGAAAGGCGCTTTTACAGGAGCGGTAGAACGAAAAATTGGCCGCTTTGAGCGCGCCCATCAAGGCACCTTATTTCTTGATGAGATTGGCGAGATTTCAAAGGACGCTCAGGTCAAACTGCTCAGAGTTTTGCAAGATGGCGTGATTGAACGGGTCGGCGGCACCAAGTCGACTAAAGTCGATGTGCGCCTGGTGCTTGCGACGAACAGGCATTTGCTCGACGAGGTTCACGCGGGGAATTTTCGCGAAGATTTGTACTACCGAATCAACGTGATTTATTTGAAAGTTCCGCCGCTGCGAGACCGCAAAGAGGATATTCCTCTGTTGGTGGCGTATTTTATCAAACACTATTCACAATCGAGCGGCCGCAGCGAAATGTCCATGACTTCTGAAGCACTCAAAACACTCGTGCAGGACCCCTGGCCCGGCAATGTTCGTGAGGTTAAAAATATTGTCGAGCGTATGATTGTGCTAAGCGCTGGGAGTGAGCTGACTCTCGAAAATGTGCCGGAAGATATCAGGCGTGCCGGTGTTGCACCCAGCGCCGGCGAAGAACGAATAAGTGTGCTGCATTCAAATACAGATTCCGGACGCTTGGATGCCATGGAGCGTGAGGTAATTCGCAAGACTCTCGCGGACGTCCGAGGGAATAAATCACTGGCCGCCACCACGCTTGGAATTTCTCGTCGCACGCTTTATCGGAAATTGGATGAATATAAACTGTCGTAATTGTACGTTTAGCAGGATGGATAGTTTTGGCACAATCGCACACGGTTACTCAAAATTTTAAAATGACCGTTGTTTTTGTAATTTTGTTACCTCTTTCAATATAAACACTTACAACTTCTGAGACGAATTGACACTGGCACGCTAATTGAATTCTTGGGCGCAGCGTTGTTATAAAGTTCATCAGGATGTAATTAAATAGGAGATAAATCCCATGTCAAAAATTCTTGGAATTGATTTAGGAACCACCAATTCGTGTATGGCCGTGATGGAAGGCGGCGAGCCTAAGGTGATTGCGAATAAAGAAGGGAATCGAACGACGCCCTCGATTGTTGCTTTTACAAAAACAAAAGAGCGTATCGTCGGACAGGCTGCGAAACGCCAGGCGGTCACGAACCCTGAAAATACCATCTTTAGCGCGAAACGCTTTATCGGGCGCAAGTCGGGGGAAGTCAGTCATGAGAGCGAACTTGTTCCGTTTAAAACAAAGTCGGGCAAGAACCAAGAAGTTCTGATTCAGGTGCCGGTCGAGGGCCGCGATTTTACACCGCCTGAAATCTCGGCCATGGTTTTGCAGAAGCTGAAAGCGGATGCGGAAGCCTATTTAGGAGAAACGATCACGCAGGCGGTCATTACGGTTCCGGCCTATTTTAATGACGCCCAGCGGCAAGCCACCAAAGATGCCGGTACGATCGCGGGTCTCGAAGTGCTCCGCATCATCAATGAGCCGACGGCCGCGGCATTAGCCTATGGTCTGGACAAAAAAAAGAATGAAATCATTGCCGTCTATGACCTGGGCGGTGGAACCTTCGACGTTTCCATTCTTGAAATTGGGGACGGTGTTTTTGAAGTGAAGGCCACCAATGGGGATACCCATTTGGGCGGGGATGATTTCGACCAAAGTATTATTTTGTGGCTGGTGGATGAGTTTAAAAAATCTGAGGGCATTGATCTGTCCAAAGACCGAATGGCCTTACAACGTTTGAGAGAGGCGGCTGAAAAAGCCAAGTGCGAGCTTTCGACGTCGCAGACAACTGAAATCAATCTGCCGTTTATTACCGCGGACCAAAGCGGCCCGAAACACCTTTTGTTCACACTTTCACGCTCCAAGCTTGAACAGCTCGTCGCAGGTCTGATCGAAAGATCCGTGAAGCCGTGCCTGGACGCGTTGCGTGACGCGGGCATTGAGGCGTCAAAGATTGAGGAAGTCATCTTGGTTGGAGGGCAGACGCGCATGCCGGCGGTTGTCCAAAAAGTGCGTGAATTGTTTGGAAAAGAGCCGCATCAGGGGGTAAACCCGGATGAAGTGGTGGCCGTGGGCGCTGCGATTCAAGGCGGCGTGCTTCGCGGGGACGTCAAGGATGTTTTGCTATTGGATGTGACGCCGCTTTCGCTGGGAATCGAAACGCTGGGCGGAGTCATGACCAAACTCATTGAGCGGAACACAACGATTCCAACCCGCAAATCAGAAATTTTCTCGACAGCCGCGGACAGCCAGACAGCGGTAACCGTCAAAGTGCTGCAAGGGGAGCGTGAGATGGCGGGCGATAACCGCGTCCTGGGGTTGTTCAATCTCGAGGGAATTCCACCGGCGCCTCGCGGGGTGCCGCAGGTCGAAGTGACTTTTGACATTGATGCCAATGGAATTGTGCATGTCTCCGCCAAGGATCTTGGAACCGGTAAGGAGCAGAAAATTCGCATCGAGTCGTCGTCTGGATTGGCTAAAGACGAGGTCGACCGGCTTGTCAAAGAAGCTCAACAACATGCGAATGACGACAAAAAAAAGCATGAGGTGATCACGGCTAAAAATCAATTAGACAATTTGGTTTACAGCACTGAAAAGAGCCTGAAAGAGTTGGGGGACAAAGTGATTGGCGACGAGAAGTCAAAAGTGGAGGCCGCTCTTAAAACTGCCAAGGAAGCCGTTGCCTCCAACGAACTGCTAAAAATTCAGGAAGCGACGACACAACTTATGAGTGTTGCCCAGGGGCTGGCGCAGAAGGGGTATGAAAATACGGCGAAATCCGGAGCGGACAGCCAGCCTAAGGGCGGCAATGAAAAAAAAGATGAGAACGTGGTCGATGCCGACTTCGAGGTCGTGGATGAAGAGGATAAGGGCGCTTCAAAGAAAAGTTAAGCATTTTTCACCCGCATGAGGATAGAAGGAGGCAGACATGGATGCGTCCATCCGTGAGATCAGTGCAAAAGTCAAGGATGAGAGTGCTTTGCTGGCCGAGTTGCTACGGGAAATTGGAAAGGTCATTGTCGGTCAGCTTGACCTAGTGGAGCGGCTTTTAATGGCGCTTTTGGCCGACGGGCATATTTTAATTGAGGGGGTGCCGGGGCTTGCCAAAACACTGTCCGTGAAGACTTTGGCGCGTGGAATTCAAACTCAATTTCAGCGCATTCAATTCACACCTGATTTGCTGCCCGCCGATATCGTAGGGACGCTGGTGTACAACCCACGGGACGGCCAGTTTACGATTAAAAAAGGCCCGATTTTTACCAACATTGTGCTTGCGGATGAAATTAACCGTGCCCCGTCCAAAGTGCAGAGTGCTCTTCTGGAAGCCATGCAGGAAAGGCAGGTCACCATCGGAGACACCACATTTCAATTGCCCAAACCGTTTCTGGTGCTGGCAACGCAAAATCCTATTGACCAGGAGGGTACTTATCCGCTGCCGGAGGCCCAAGTGGATCGTTTCATGATGAAATTGCTCGTGACGTATCCCACTAAAAAAGAAGAGCGTGAGATTCTTGAGCGGATGTCCACGGGGCGTGAGATTTCGGTGAGCCCTGTTCTGAGCCCTGAGAAAATCTTGGCCCTGCGCGGCGTGATGGATCAGATCTATGTCGATGACAAACTAAAAGAATATATTCTTGATCTAGTCTTTGCCACACGCTATCCCGATCAATATAAACTCCAGGATCTTAAACAAATGATTAGTTACGGAGCTTCCCCGCGCGCAAGCATCATGCTCATTCGAGCGGCTAAGGCTCATGCCTTTCTTCGCGGACGCGGGTATGTGACGCCGGACGATATCAAGCAAGTGGGGCTGGATGTGCTACGCCACCGTGTTCTTGTCACCTATGAAGCCGAGGCCGAAAACATGACTTCCGATGACCTGGTCCGAAAAATATTTGACCAGATCGAAGTTCCATGATTCCGAAAGAACTTCTAAAAAAAATCCGCCATATTGAAATCCACACGACCCGCCTCGTCAACGATCTGTTTGGCGGCGAGTACCTTTCTGTCTTCAAGGGCCAGGGGATGGAGTTTGCGGATGTGCGTGAATACGTTCCCGGCGATGACATTCGTACGATTGATTGGAATGTGACCGCGCGCTCTACTCAAGCCTTTGTTAAAAAATTTGTCGAAGAACGCGAAATGACTGTCTTTTTCGCCGTGGACATGTCCGGTTCACAGCAATTTGGCTCGGCCACTAAACTCAAAGCAGAGATTGCCGCAGAAATTGCGGCACTGCTTGCATTCGCTGCAGTTAAAAATCACGACAAGGTTGGCTTGATGATTTTTACGGAGGGGGTTGAAAAGTTCATCCCGGTGAAAAAAGGACGTATGCACGTCCTGCGCGTCATTCGTGAAATTCTGTGCCATAAACCCCGTGGAAAAGGAACTCGGCTGGTGTCTGCACTGGATTATCTTAACCGGGTTTTGACACGGACCTCCGTTGTTTTTATTCTTTCTGATTTTCTGGATCAGGGTTTTGAGAAAGCCCTTAAAATTTTAAGCCGGCGGCATGATGTCATCGGAATTCATTTGATGGATCAGCTTGAAAAGAGTCTGCCCAAGGCGGGTTTGCTTTGGCTTGAAAATCCTGAAACAGGCACGAGGCGCCTTATCGACTCCTCCAGTCAACGAATACGGCGATTCTATGAGAATGCCATGAAGTCGCGTCAGGAGACCGTCGCTGAAATGTTCAAAACGCTTAAAATTGACCGCGTGGAGGTGGCGACGGATGGAGATTATGTGGATCCGATCATTCGGCTGTTTAAAGTTCGCGAAAAACGCAGCTAGCACCATGAGTTGCCAAAATTCAAATCCCAGACTTCTCCGAGCAGTTCTTCTTGTTTTTCTTCTAGGGGTCGTTCCCAAATTCGTCCTGTCACAAACAGTTCCCGCGCAATCCCAAGATGTCATCGTCACTGCGGAGCTTGATCACGCCCAAATCACTTTCGGCGATCCCGTCACTCTGACCGTGACCGCTCGTTCTTTGCAATCAGTTCAGGTTGTCTCACTTGAGGCACAGCCCGATTTGAATTATTTTGAAGTGCGCAAAAAAGATTCGTTTAAACGGACAGAAGACGGCTTAAAAGTCTCGGGAGAAAAAATCGTCTTTACAGCCTTTGGTCTCGGCGATTATGTGCTGGACCCTGCGCACGTTGATTACCGCGATAAGACGGGACAAATCAAAAGCGTGTCGAGCAATAAACTTTATCTTTCTGTCCTGCAAGTCAAAACGACGAGTGCCGACAAAGATATCCGGGGCGTTAAAGATGTGGTTTCAATTCCACGGCGCTATAAGCGCCCCCTCATCATCGGTGGCAGTGCCCTGGTTTTTTTCATTGTCAGCGGGCTGCTGATTTATCGCCGGCTTAAATCCGCTACACCAGGCCCGCTGGAAGTATTTTCGTCGGTGACCGCAGAACAGGACGCGCTTTTCCAGCTTAATTCTCTTTTTGATTCGACGTTAATTCGGCAAGGACAATACCGGGAATATTTTTTTAAATTTTCTGAAATCCTGCGGAGTTACCTTGAAAAACGCTTTCTTATTTTAGCCGTCGAGTCCACCACCGATGAAATTCTTGATGTCTTAAGGGATAAAGAAACTCCTCATGGTTTTTTAAACAGTGTCCGAGAAACACTCGAAGCTGCAGATCTTGCCAAATTTGCAAAGTGGAAACCGGACCCATCTGAAATTCTTCAGTTAAATCAGAAAGCCAGAAAACTTGTGGGAATGGCCGCCCCCAGGGGGAGTGCCCATGGAGTTTAGATATCCGTGGGTATTGTTTTTTATTCTTGCATTGCCGCTGGTGCTTTGGCTTTCAGAAAAACAGAAACGTGCGCAATTGTCGTTTTCTACCTCCGATTTTTTTCCGTCGCGAACCAGCCTGCGAGTGCTGTTACTGCGGCTGGCGCCTTTTTGGAGAGGCCTTGCGCTCGTGCTGATTCTGTGTGCGCTTGCGAGACCCGAGCAAGTGAGCTCTGACCGCGAGTATAAAACAAAGGGCGTCGATATTATCATTTCGCTGGATCTTTCAGGATCCATGCTCGCGGAAGATTTTAAACCGGCCAACCGGCTGGTGGTGGCAAAGCAAGAGGCCGCCAAATTCATTCGAGGCCGAGAAAACGACCGAATCGGGCTTGTGGTCTTTGCCAAGAAAGCGTTCACGCAATGTCCGCTGACACTTGATTATGAAATTCTTGTGAAGCTGCTCAACGATCTGCAGATCGGCATGATTGAAGATGGGACGGCCATTGGGATGGGACTTGCCACGGCGGTTAATCGGCTACGCGATAGCGACGCGAAAAGCAAGGTCATTATTCTGATTACGGATGGCGAAAATAACGCCGGGAAGATAGACCCGGTGACTGCGGCAGAACTTGCCAAATCCTTTAAAGTCAAAGTTTACACGATCTGTATTGGACGCGGCGGGCTGGTTCCGTTTCCGGTGAATGACCCTCTTTTCGGGAAGCGCTATGTCCAGGCAAATGTGCCGATTGATGAATACACACTGAAACGCATCGCCGACATTACCGGGGGGCTCTTCTTCCGGGCACGTGATTCGCAGGCGCTTACCGGAATTTATGAAAAAATTAACAGCTTGGAGCGTACCGAGATTAAGGTGAAGGAATACCGAAGTTATCGTCCGCTTTTCCAATGGCCTTTGATTCCAGCGCTGTTGGTTCTTTTTTTTGCAGTCATGCTGGAGCGGACTTATCTGTTAACGGTGCCCTGATGCAATTTTATAATCCAGCGGCTTTTCAATGGTTGTGGCTTCCGGCGGGCCTTTTCGTCCTTGGGAGGATTTCGCGCAGACTGCGGCTGAGCCGGTTAAAACGCCTGGGCAATCCGGAGCTTTTAACGGAGCGTTTAATGCCTGCCTACCGACCCGGTGAAGCGGCTAAACGCCTTCTGTTTTTAATTCTGGCCTTTGTCTGTTTCGTCGCCGCCCTGGCACGTCCACAATGGGGGGAGTCTGTCCAGAAGGTGGAGCGGAAGGGCACCGATATTTTGTTTTTACTCGACACTTCGTTAAGCATGCTGGCGGAAGATGTGAAACCGAATCGGTTGGAAGTGGCGCGCAACAAAATTAAGACGGTGGTTCGTCATCTCAAGGGCGATCGCGTAGGATTGGTTGTTTTTTCTGGAAGTGCTTTTTTACAAACCCCTTTTACTCTCGATTACGCGGCTTTCTTCCTCTTTCTGGATGCCGTTAGGGCCGGACATGTCCCAGACCCAGGGTCTTCCTTAAATGTGTCCTTGCAGTATGTGCTTAAAATTTTTCCGCCGGAAGAATTAAAATATAAAGTTCTTATTTTACTTAGCGATGGAGAAGACAATGAGGGTGGGCTGGAGCAAGCCGTTGAGGCGTTGAAGCAGGCTCATATCCGGGTGTATTGCATCGGATCCGGCACGGACGGGGGGGGCCCGATTCCCCTCAAGGATGACTCGGGGCGGCAAATCGGTTTTAAGAAGGATCGAGCGGGGAATACGGTCATTACAAAATTGAACTCTGAAGAATTGGAGAAAGTCGCTCGACAATCGGGGGGACTTTATTTTGCGCAAACGGCTTCCGATCAGGACGTCGAAGTCTTGCTTAAGCACATCGGCGGAACCGGTTCGCGAAAGCTGAAAGAGCAAACCGTCGTTGAAAAGGAAGATCGCTACGGGGTCTTTCTTTTTTTAGGCTTGTTTTTACTGCTCGTAGAAATGTTTGTGCGCCGCAGTCGTCAAGGTAGAAAAGAGCTGACGACGCTTTTGAGTCTGCCGATTCTATTTCTGCTGACCTGTGGCTTTCTTGAGACCTCGCGCGGCCTCAATGAAAAGGCGAATGAAGACTATCGGCAAAAAAAATTCCAAAGCGCCGTGGATACCTATCAGCGAGCCAAGGTCAAAAATCCGGAAGAACCTTCGATTCGTTACAATCTTGGAACCGCCCTGTATCAGGGGAAAGAGTATAAAGCGACTCAGCCGGAACTCCGACAAGCGAGTCAGACCGCCAAAGATCCTGCGCTTAAAGCCCATGCTTTTTATAATTTAGGCAACACGGAGTATCGGCTTGGGAACTTTGACGGCGCCGTTGATGCCTATAAGGAAGTGTTGAGGCTCGATCCCACTGACAAAGATGCTAAGTTCAATTTAGAATTTGTTCAGAAGCAAAAGGGGCTCTTTGATAAAAAAAACCAAGACAGGCAGAAGAATAGTCCCAAACAAAATCAAAAAAATCAGCAGAAGAACCCGCAGAACAACTCACAAGACCCGCAGAACCAACGGGATCAACAAAGTCAGGCGGGCTCGGACGATCAGGCGGATAAATCGAACGAGCCTCAGAAACAACAGAGTGCTGAACAGCGGCAGCTCCAAGAGCGACAAACCCAACCGCAAAATGCTCAGCGCACGGAAAACGGCTCCCAAGAACAGAAGAAAGATGAGCCGCAGCAGTCCGGTGAAAAAGAGGCGCAACCTCAGGCTGAGGACCCAAATTCCAAAGGCGCAGGACAAAAACAAGAGCCCCAAGAGCCCGCTCAGCAGCAGATGAATCCTCAGGAGTCTCAGGGAGAAGAACCCCAGCCGAGCCAAGATGAAAACGAAGAGGATGCGGCAGCCGCAGAGTCCTCTGGCAAGCAATCGCAGCCACAGAGCACAAAGTCCGGAGGCCCGTCATCCTCGCAGGGTTCTCTTCAAGGGCAGATGAGCCGCGAGAACGCACTTCGGATTTTAGATGCCTTAGGCGGCGGTGAAAAAGAATTCAATGATTTGCGCAGACCCGCTGTGCCTAAAGACCGGCCGCCGGTTGACAAGGATTGGTAAAAAAACAAAAGTGCGTCTTTAAAAAGGAGTGCCGTATGAAGCTTGTCGATATAATCAATCAAGACATCGTGACTGCGATGAAGAGTAAAGATGTTTTAAAGCTTTCCGTCCTTCGGATGGTTAAAGCGGCTATGACTCATGCAGCGATAGAAAAAAAGAAGGACTCCTTGGAAGATAATGAGGCGCTGGAAATTCTCATCCGACAGGTCAAGCAGCGGCGTGAAAGTTTTGAGCTTTTCGAAAAAGCGGGACGTCATGAACTTGCCGCTCAAGAAAAGGCCGAAATTGGTATTGTGGAACTATATCTACCGGCCCCGCTGAGTCCCGAGGAGCTCCAAAAGCTTGTGCTCGAAGCGATTGAGGCGAGCGGAGCAAAAATAAAAGCAGATTTCAGCAAGGTTATGGCCATCGTGATGCCAAAAGTCAAAGGTCGAGCGGATGGTAAGACGGTTAGCACGTTAATCCAATCGAGCTTAAGCTAAGCTACAATTTTAACATAATATACATTATAGGACTAATTAAAATCAGGCTTGAGGGTGGGCTAAGCCGGTTAGGGATGGCATTTGTTTCTTTTCCAATGTCTCGGAAGCATGTCGGTCTTGAACGCCACCACGCGGTCAAAGAATAATTTTCCATCCAAGTGATCCACTTCGTGCTGAACGCAAACTGCTTCTAAACCGCTACATTCGCGGATGCATAAGCGTCCGTTAGGATCCTGAAACTGAATTTTTACAGTCTCCCACCGCTGGAGATACCCCACATATTCTGGCAGGCTCATACAGCCTTCGTGGCTAAGTTTTTGGCCCTGGTGGCTTATGATTTCTGGATTAATCAAAATGAGCAATTTTGCAGCAGGATCACGGGCACGAACATCCACAACGGCGATCCGCAGCCCAAGTCCAAGTTGAGGTGCCGCAATACCAATGCCCATTTTTTGAATCCTCATCAGATGGATCATTCGCTCAATTGCAGCACTAAGCCTGGAGTTAAAAACCATAACCGGCACAGCCACCTGCCGAAGGGTGGCTTCGGGGAAAAGCCGTATCGCAGGTTTATCTTTGAAAAAAAGGGTTAAGGCATCCGGCATAGATGGACTAGAGCATTTGGGTTTCGGCGTCACTCAGCGTCAGGTCGATACCCATGCGTGCAGCTAAGCGTGACAATTTTTTATGGATACTGGACGTCTTGAATGTTTTAGGGGCGCTAAATTCCAGAAGCATGGTGTAAATTTTTTTTCCACGCAAACCAATCAATCGGGATTCTAGGCTAAGAATATTTAAACCTGCTTTGGCCAAAATTCCACTGACACCTGCCACGATACCTGTTTTATCTCGCCCGATGACACGCAGGAGGTATGTTTTAGGTGGATGCTCCACGGCAGGAGAATCAGACACGGTTGCCGTCCGCGGCAGTGGGCATTCAAAAATTGACAATTTCCAGGCTTTGGCGAGCCGTTGAAAATCCTCAAGCGCTTTGGCTTGACGATCATCCCCTTTGAGGCAAATAATCAGCAGCATCGCGAAACGGCCTTCAAGGATACTCATACGGATGTCTTCTAAATTTGCTCCGCGGCGGTAGAGTGCCTGAGTCACCGCGTGAATAATCCCCGGGCAATCTTTTCCGGTC
>CAYMUZ010000153.1:0-9870 GCA_964393875.1 uncultured bacterium
TAAACGGCACAAGGTCCGGCTCAGGAAAATAGCGATAATCATGAGCCGCCTCCTTGGAACGCATGCTGAAAGTCTGGCCTTTAGACTCATTCCAAAGCCGCGTCTCTTGAACAACGCTTTCACCGGCAGTCACCCTTTTAATCTGGCGGGCAATTTCATATTCAATTGCTTTTTGCACGGCTTTAAACGAATTGAGGTTTTTGATTTCGGCGCGAGTACCAAATTTTTGCTGGCCGCGCGGACGAATCGACACGTTGGCATCACAACGCAGACTGCCCTCTTCCATGTTGCAGTCGCTGACTTCAAGATATTCTAAAATAGCTTTAAGCTGCGTGAGATACGCATAGGCTTCTTCAGACGAACGAATGTCCGGTTCTGAAACAATTTCAAGCAGCGGCGTTCCTGCCCGGTTGTAATCGGCCAGACTTCCATCGCGCACGCCCTCGTGCAAGAGCTTTCCAGCATCCTCTTCCAAATGTGCTCGGGTGATTCCAACGGTGTGCTCTCTCAAACTCCCGTCGGGCATGCGCAGTTCAAAGGTCAAAGAGCCGCCTTTGTTGACGGGCATGTCGTACTGCGAAATCTGATAGGCTTTAGGCAGATCAGGATAAAAATAATTTTTGCGGTCAAACTTCAGACGCTCGGCAACATCGCAGCCCAGCGCCAAACCGGTGCGTACGCCAAGATGCAGAGCTTCTCGATTTAACACCGGCAAAGACCCCGGCCACCCCAAGCACACCGGGCAGGTGTGGCTGTTGGGCTCCGCGCCAAAAGTCGTCGAGCAAGCACAAAAAAGCTTCGACTTCGTCGCTAGCTGAACATGAACTTCAAGCCCGATGACGGTTTCAAAATCACTCATACGGCCGCTCCCTCCAGTACGGGCTTGCGGCTACGTAAGTTGAGCGTCTGTTCAATCGTATGCGCGGCTCGCAAAATCACGCTTTCTTCAAACGGCCGCCCCATCAGTTGCGCGCCGATAGGCAACCCCGAAGCCGTAGAACCGCATGGAACTGAAAGCGCGGGTACTCCTGCGAGGTTGGCGGGAATCGTAAAAATATCCGAAAGATACATCGCCAAGGGATCTGTCAATTTCTCGCCAATTTTAAAAGGCGGCGTGGGCGTTGTCGGAGAGAGGATCAAATCCACTTTAGCAAAAGCATCCCTAAAATCTTGGCGAATAAGCGTGCGGGCTTTCTGTCCCTGAAGATAATACGCATCGTAGTAACCCGCTGATAAAACAAAGGTCCCAAGTAATATGCGGCGTTTCGCTTCGTCCCCAAACCCTTCGCTGCGCGTCTTGCGATACATCTCAATCAAATCAGCGCCCGGAACTCGCCGGCCAAAACGAACGCCGTCAAAGCGACCAAGGTTGGAGCTGGCCTCGGCCACGGCCACAATGTAATAAACCGCTACAGAGTATTGAGCGTGCGGTAAAGACACCGGCACAATCGTTGCGCCTTTTTCTTCGAGCAGTTTTGCTGCAGAGCGAACGCTTTTCTCAATTTCAGGGTCTAAGCCCGCAGAAAAGAAATCTTCGGGCAATCCCACCTTAAGGCCGCGCACATTTCCGTCAAGCGCCTTCGTATAATCAGGAACTGCCTGCGAGGCAGACGTAGAATCTCTGTGATCATGGCCAGCCAGCACATTCATCAGAATGGCCGCGTCTTCCACGGTCTTGGTAATGGGCCCAATTTGATCAAAGCTGGAACCAAAGGCAATAAGCCCGTAGCGTGAGACGCGTCCGTAAGTCGGCTTGAGTCCGACCACGCCACAAAAAGCCGCCGGTTGGCGAATCGAGCCGCCCGTATCACTGCCTAGCGCAGCAAACGCCATGTCTGCCGCAACGGCTGCGGCCGATCCTCCGCTGGAACCGCCGGGTACGCGCTCAATATCCCACGGATTGCGCACCACTCCGTAGGCGGAAGTTTCAGAGGACGAACCAAACGCAAACTCATCCATATTGGCTTGGCCGAAAATTACACCGCCGGCGGCCTTCAGTTTCTCAATAACCGCCGCGTCATAGGGCGGCACATGCCCTTTCAGAATGCGCGACGCACAAGTCGTTTCCCACCCGTCGACACAAATATTGTCTTTCACCGCAATGGGGACTCCGGCCAATGCTCCGCCAGAAGTGCCCTCACTTATTTTGGTAGAATCGAAACGCAAAAATGCGTTGAGGGTAGGATTAAGCTTTGCCGCACGAACGGCCACCGATTGCAGTACGGCCTCTTTCCCGACGCTGCGAGCGACATCGATTGCTTCTTTGAGACTGAGCCCGAAATAATCTGCCGCCACGTCAGGATTCCTTATCCACCGTTTTGGGCACCTTGAAAAGCATGCCTTCCGTTTGCGGCGCGTACTTTAAGGCTTTATCACGCACATTCGCTTCATGCGTCACGTCTTCACGAAAAATATTTTCCATGTCAAACACATGACTGGTCGCTTCCACTGCAGACGTATTCAAGCCGCGCAAATCGTCGACATAAGAAAGGACAGCGGCAAGATCTTTTTCAAGCTTGGCTTTTTCTTCAGGCTTGAGCTCAAGGCGCGCTAAATCAGCGATTTTTTGAATATCGAATGACATCGGCTCTCCCTCAATGTCCTTCGTGATACGGCAGGTTTTTGAGGATGGTGAAAGCACGATAGACTTGTTCAGAAGCGACCACGGCGGCTAGTTCGTGCGGCATGGTCATGGGGCCAAAACTCCAGCGTAAATCCGGTTCAAGCTTCTCAAGAGATCCCGCCGGGAAACCGTCAGGCCCGCCAATCACCACGTGCAGACTTTTAGCGCCGGCATCCATCATCTGCCCCAATCGCCGCGCCAAATCTTCGGAGGAAAGCATACGGCTGCCGCTGCCGCGATCGCACACTAAAATTTTCAGCGGCGATTTAAAATCTTTACGCGCAAACGCACCCGCCACCTCGCACGTTGAAAACGCACCAATACGCTGGGTGTAATCTGAGAAGAGATCCTGCGCTGCAGAGTGCTTAAAACTCTTTGCGGCTGCTTTTCCTGGCTTAATCCATTCGAGGTGAAAGGTAATTTTCATAGTGGCTGTTGCGGGAGTCCCTTATTATTTGGTGTGACTGAACGTGAAGCTATTATACCGCTTTATCACGCGGCAGGGTCAAAAAGTCCTGCGATCAATTTGCCCTCTCCCCTCTGAGGAAAGGGCAGGGTGAGGGGCGAATTAAACGTTATCCCCCTCATCCTCCATGTTGCGGCAGTGTCCGCCGTGCTACAATCCACCATGCCCACGGGATTCCTTTATGATCCGCGTTTCCTCGAGCACGATACGGGCGCGGGGCACCCGGAATGCCCTGAGCGCCTTACCGCCGTCCTTGGCCATCTACAAACACTTCCCTGGTTTCACAACCTGAAGCAGATTTCATCAAAACTGGTGGACGAATCGTGGCTTCGTTCCACCCATTCAGCAGCTTATCTGCAAAGAGCGCAAAAGACCTGTCAAAGCAAGAGCCCCCTACTGGATACCCCCGATGTTCCTATCAGCGAAAACTCTTATGACATTGCGAAGCTTGCAGCCGGAGGATCGCTAGAACTGGCAGACAGCCTGATGGCCGGAGACATTCAAAATGGCTTTGCTCTACTGCGTCCGCCAGGTCATCATGCCGAGCGCGACACAGCCATGGGCTTTTGCCTTTTCAATAATATTGCCATTCTCACGCGCTATCTTCAGAAAAGGCACGGTCTGGGGAACATGGCTATTCTCGATTGGGACGTTCATCACGGCAACGGGACACAGCATACGTTTGAAGAAGACCCCTCGGTGTTCTACATCAGCCTGCACCAGTTCCCCTTTTACCCAGGAACAGGCCGCACAACCGAAAAGGGCATTGGCCGCGGCAAGGGCTATACGCTTAATTGTCCCATGCGGGCGGGCGCAACCGATTGGGATTACGAACAGCAATTCACTTTACAGATTCTGCCAAAGCTTGAAGCTTACAAACCGGACGCGATTTTAATTTCTGCGGGCTTTGATGCGCACCGGGCGGATCCGCTCGGCCAAATCAATTTATCAACGGAGTTTTACGGCTGGATGACCGAGCGCATGCTTGAAGTCGCGGCTCGACACAGCAATGGCCGTCTACTTTCACTACTGGAAGGCGGTTATGATTTGCAGGCGTTGCCGCTTTGTGTGGCAGAACACTTGAATGTTCTGCAATCGCAGACAGGGCGGGTTTAGAACCCGCCCCTTTCATTGGGCAATCAAGATGGCGGCGATGCGTTTTATGAGAATCGCGTTTCATGGATTACGCGGCGGTGGCAAAAACAAATTGATCGAGGAAACGGACGGCAAGAGAGGCCAATGAATCCGCAACAACATAGAAACCGCCTCCGCGCAAAATGCCCCAACGGTAACGCGGGTCTTCGGGGTCGAAGCTCAGTGCTACCGCCATTGTGCCCAGCTTTTTGGCGGATAACATGAACCGCCGGATTGTCTTCAAAGATGCGGCGCTGAATCCGCCGGCTGCAGCCTGCCCTTCGCGGCTAAACCCAACCACCCCACCGTCTTTAATCTTCGGACCAAGTGCCTGATAAGCTGTTTCTC
Organism: uncultured bacterium; assembly: GCA_964393875.1. Classification (GTDB taxonomy): domain Bacteria; phylum Omnitrophota; class Omnitrophia; order Omnitrophales; family Aquincolibacteriaceae; genus JAHFHB01. Next base: position 4,572 of record CAYMUZ010000153.1, read on the forward strand.
CGGCGCTCTTGGTCCAATGCACATTTCTGAAACTAAAAAACTGTTTAAAATGCAGGAGCGGCGTCTTCGCGGGGTCTGCGTTATAAATGACAAACCGCACTTCCGGCCGCCGGCTCATCACAATCGCGGTTTCGCGAATTTCTTCAGGTGTAAAACTCGCAAAATCATTAAAATTAAACAGCGCCGCTTTCGCAGTTTGTGCGGGCTTGTCAAAATTCTTCTGTGTTAGAAGAACACGCGAGTCCCCCGACGCATTGGCATCGGTACGCGTTTTGGAAATAAGTTTTGGCCGCAGGATATCCCAAGACTGCCGCTCCACATGCGTCCCTAGGTCCTTTCGCCTTTGATCTAACCTCCGAGAAGCGCGCCCGCTTGATTTCATCCTTCCTTTCTTCGTGTCCTGCCGCATCTCGGAGCGATCCACCAGCGAGACCCGAGCGGTATATTGTCCTCCAATGGAAAATGATTTTGCTCTCTCACCCAAATGGGCTTTTGTTGCTAAAAGCCTTATGACCTTTGCCCAAATTCTGACGACCGGTGCATTGGCCACAAAGCTTTTTAGTGAGCTCCCAATCCCCTGGAGAATCGCTGTCGCCATAGGAATTTTTTTGTTGATCACCGTAGCAATTCTGATATATCCTGCCGATACAAAGGAAACCAACTGATATGGAAATCCCCATCCTGCTTTCTGTAATGGCCGTTGGTATTTATGTTTGGTATCTGATTGACCAGAACCGGCTGAAGAAGCGGAAACAACCGCATTAGCCGGCTCTCCATGCTTGCCGTTCTGTCTCACCTCGGAGCGCGACGAAATCGAAGACTGCTCATTAGGCGATAAAATCAGCTTGGATAAAGCACTCGCCAAACCAGAGGGAATGTCAGCGCTGATAACCTCTGCAATATTCCCTCGAGAAAAACCAGCTTCCTTGAGCGCAAAAACAATGCCCTCTTTGAGAGCTTTGAAATATTTCCGGGGTGTTTTCTCATAACCTGGAATCTCTCTGATCACTTCAAGCCCTGCAGCCACCCCCTCTTCTACAGATTTATACGTAGTACTTTGAACCTTCAGGGGAAAAGCGGAGAACGCGTAATGATCCTGATGATCCACCACGGCAACATCCTGCCCACCCTCTGTCAGGATAAAATTTTCGGGGTGGGAGATCGGAACAACCCCATTCAAATATTGCCGCGCAAACTCCCTGCCTATAAAAAATGCCTTGCGCGTGTTATCCACCTCTGGCAAATCCCTATTTCTCCCATAATTCATCCGCAGGGAGCCTGGCGAGAGCCGGATTAACTGCCCCTGGTCTTCAGTAAGGGCCGCCGCACCAGCCGCACGAACACTCGAACCTTGCTGGTAATACGAAGTTTGCCTCTCGCGATCAAGTGTCTGGGCTTCTTCAACCGCATGCTCCAGCAAAAGCCCGCCCTGAATGATTTCCCCATCCTTTTCAAAACCGCCGTACGGCAATCCGGCACCTTTGATTTCGATTACAAATTCTTTGCCGTTAATCGACAGGATCACAGGCAGTTCGTTTCTCATTAAAACGCCCGTGCGGCCGATTTCGTCACCTGCATCCAAATCCATGACGCTCATCAAAAGAGAATATTTATTTTTTCCGGGAAACATCTCTCTAATTTTTAACTCAACCGCCCTGGCCGATTGCCGTAAATCTGCCAGTAATGCCAGCGCGCCGGGTTCCACCACGCGTATCGCTGAGAGCAACTTGCCCATCGAGTCATTGGCCGTCATGAGATAGCGGCCCGACTCATAGAGTTTACGAATATCTTCGGGTAGTCTTTTCCAATTTTCTGTTTTGACACCCATCGGAAGAGCTGGCTCTGCCTCGTGGATATCCAGGGGAATTTCACCCACAATTCGCTTGGCCTGCCAGCCCATCACCAACGCAACAGCTTGCAGCAAACTTTGGGCTCCTTTGGGCGAACGAACGCTCTCAAGGGTATTCCGCGCAGAAAATACGGGCTGTATTTTCCCACTGGCGTCACGCAGAAAACCAAGCAAGTGTGCTTTCCACGGCTCCGCTTTCTGCTTTCGGTCAAAACGCTTGCGGATTTCCTGTGCGGGAACTTCGCGGTTGATAGCACGCATCTCGGAACGGGCCTCCAGCGAGACCCGATTAGCAGCTATTTTAATATTTTGTGAAAAATAATAAATAAATTTACTAATAATAACTACTGCAGTATACTGCCCCGCGATCAAACTTTGACGGAGCGTGCCTGCCATGGAAAATATTTCTGATCTCGCGCCCAAATGGGCTTTTGTTGCCAAAAGCACTATGACCTTTGCCCAAATTCTCACCACGGGCGCAATTGCAACGCGACTTTTCAGTGAGCTTCCAATATCCTGGAGAAGTGCATTGGCCGCGGGGATATTCTCCTTGATCGTGCTCGCCATCATCATGTATCCTAAAAACACCAAGGAGGTTAACTGATATGGAAATTCTATTCGCCGTAATGGTGCCCTTTCTGGGAGTTTTTGTTTGGTATCTGATTGACCAGAACCGGATGCGGAAGCGGAAACAACCGCACTAGGCTTCTCCCCCTGTTCGTTCATCCCATCCTTTCTGAGTTTTCCTTCTTCCACCGCCCGTACTTCAGAGCGCTTAAGCGGCACTCTAGCGCGATTGATTTCTTCGACAATTTTTTCGAAAGATCTCCGGGCCGCTTCCATGACCCGCGGGTGCGGGTGATCATGATAAATGGCGAGGGTATAAATAATTTCCGGGCTAATCTTGAGCAATATCTCGGCGCTCAAATTCGTAAGCGTTTCCAAAGCATCAACCGCTAAGGTCGCCTGCTCTTCCGAAAGGTCCCGGCCCGTGCGGTTGGAAAGATAGCCGATGGCAATTGCGGTCGCCAGAAGTGTTTTCCCGGGGCTGGAGTCGATCCATTGTGCAACCTTTTGAAGCGTTTGATGGGCTCTTGCCTGCGTCTGCTTTTGATTTTCAAAAGCGTGCAAAATAACGAATAAATCAGGCGCCGCATTAAAAACAACCTTGTAATCTTCGAAACGCTCAAGTTCCTCAAGGATCTTTAGAATCACGGGTTCTTCCAGCGTCAGTTCAAAATCCTCGGCGTCCTGTTTCATGCGCAAATAATCCATGATCGCAATCAGATCTTCACCCACAATAGACTCGTCATTGCGCCGCGGGTCGGAGGGGTCGAGGGTGCGAAGATGGGCCGCGGCAATCTGAGCCGCTTTCCTGGCGGTCACTTTTTCAAGGTTCGCCAGCGCGGCACTTCTCAGACGCTCATTCTCATGAAACGTCAGGTTTTGAAGTAATCGAATACCGGCACCGGTGTTCTGAGCGCGCAAGGCTGCAAAAACTTCTTTCAGCAAAGCCTCATCCTCCAGACTGCCAACCAGATGATCCAGAAAATCGAAAACCTTAGCGGTCTTGATTTGAGCAAGACTCCTGATCGCGTCGAGAATTAAATCATGGTTCAGGGACGGGTCCTGCTGATAAATCAATGCTTCGAGCGTGGAAAAATCATCCATGCGCGCCAGGGCATGCAAGGCCGCCACCTGGAGCCGCGGATTTTCACGTTCTTTCTCGAAAATCTCCTTCATCGCAGGAATCAGGGCTTCTTTGAGTTCCGGTTTGTTTTTTTGCCCCACGCGCCCCAAGGTTTCCAAAACCGTTTCTTTGGTTTTTAAACTCGTGCGCTCACTGGCGTAAAGACCTGTCAGAAAACTGAGCAAGCGATCGAGATGCGCTTTGGAAGGATGGTTTAATTCTCCCAAGGCCCGCAGTGCTGCCAAGCGCGGTTCTTCAATGCCCATTTGGATAGAAACGATTAGCATATTGACGAGAATAGGCTGCAAGTGCATGCTGAGCGGTTCGGGTTCGCCGTCCCCGCGCAAAGCCATTTCCAACCGTTTCATGAAACGAATTCTGATCTGTAAAATTGCCGGGTTGGCTGTCGCCTTCACGCTTCTACCAGATAGAGGCTCATCGGCTTCTAATTCCGGATAGAGCGTGGCAATTTCAAGCATGGGCGCCACGAATTTTTCCAAAGATTCAATCACGTTCTCTGGATCCGGAGCGCCTGTAATGGGCCGGCGTAACGCGTAAAGAAGGTACGTTGAAAATAGCGGGTTCGCTTTATCCTCCGACGTCGCGCTCGTACGGATCAAATTATTAAATGACCGGATACGGTCCACGATAATTCTTCTTTTTCCCGCGGAACTTAGAACTGCGGACCGCATCTCGGCCCTTGCCGGAGGCGGAAATGACGCAATGTCTACGCCATTGCTTACATGCCCGTCCCTGCTTCCACGCAGGGGCAAGGACTGTCGTGTCCACTGCCCAGTTAGGGCAGTTGGCACTCCTGAGCGAGCGGGTCTCTGTTTTAATTGCAAGTCGGCCTCGCTGACGGCTTGCGAAAGTGAAAGGCTGGTGGGCAGGCCACGCATCACCTCGGCAAGCCGGTTCATCTGAGCCTGCATCGCAGCTTGAACTGCAGGATTTCCGTTCGTTTTGAGTTCAACGGCGCTGATCAATCGTGACATACCGCTCAAATGGCCCATCTCAAATGGATTCACGCCCCCGGCCTGCGATGACGAGGCGTCGAAGCCTCGCGAGCGTGCCGGCGGCGTTGGGCCGCCGGCCATGGCGTCGCGGTAATATTCCTGGTGCTTTTGATCCGTCTTCGAGATCACCGGCGTGATGACGGCATAAGTGACTCCGAGAGAGTTTAAGATTTCACGGATATGGCTGGCGTGAAAACCACCGTACACCAGCACGGCGGTCTTCTCATCGGGCATTTTGATAAAGTCCGCCACTGCCGCTTTGACTTTGGCATCGCGAGTCAGTGCTGTTTCATAAAAACCCATGGCCTTTTTGATGCGCTCTTCCCAGGCTTTGGAAAGCACGACTGTTTTTTTGCCTTCGCGCGCAATGAAGCCGGCCAGCTCTTCGGTTTTAAGGCTCGCCAGCGTTTCCTTCATCCGCGAATAGTCCGCCGAGGTTGCCTCTAACCGATTCAAGCGTTCCAGTAAACGCACGTCCTGATAAAATGCGTACAGTTTTTGCTCGGTTTTATTTCTTAAGAGACTGGCAGAAAGTTCTGTCTCAAAACGGTTCATTTCATCGAGCAGAGTTTTAATCCCCTGCTGATTGATGCGAGTGATCAGCTCGGCCTGCTTCGTATCGAGCATGCGCAGCATGTCAGAAATACCTGGATAAGCCGCCATGAGAGCGCCCGCACCACGCAGATTCACATAAAGACGGCTGGTGTCTTTCAAGTATGCGGCGAAATCACCTTCCCCCCGTTC
>CAYMUZ010000154.1:0-2869 GCA_964393875.1 uncultured bacterium
TGCGGCACCGCTCAGTGAGTCGGAAATTCTCATGGCCATTTCCCAAATTCTGGATCGCCAGCTTTATCTCGATGTGACGCGTCTACGCGAACTGAATGAGCGTAAGAATGCTTTTGTGGCTAATGTTTCCCATGAACTCAAATCGCCGTTGGGGGTCATCAAGGGTTTCCTCGAAAATATGCGGGACGGTTGTTGTGGCTCGCTCAATGATGAGCAACGCGAGGCGGTTGGCATTTGCCTGCAGTCGACCCAGCGATTGATCCGGATGGTTTTTGATCTTTTAGACCTGGCCCAGATCGAAGCCGGAAAGATGAAAATGGAAGCCTCACCAGTGGATTTTAAAGAGTTACTTAACGAGGTCTTAGCCACCTACTCGCTTGAATTTCTTAAAAGAAAGATCGAGATTCGTAAAGACACGGCCGGTGCTGTTTTCTGGGTCAGCGGGGATGCCGACAAATTGACTCAGGTTCTGGTGAATGTGATCAGCAACTCGCTTAAATTTACTCCTCAGCAAGGCATTTTGACTTTTCGAATGAAAAAGGCCGAGGGTTGGGTTCGTTTCGAAATTCAAGATACCGGTCAGGGCATTCGCGAAGAAGACCTAGAGAAAATTTTCGATAAGTTTGAAAGAATCCAGGAGGTTAAACGGGAAGGCACCGGCCTGGGGTTGGCGGTGGCCCGCGACATCGTGCAGTTGCACGGCGGCCGCATTTGGGCCGAGAGCCGGGTTGGCTATGGGGCCACGTTCATCGTCTTGCTGCCACTGAGGCCGCAAAAAGCGGAAATGGAGAAAGGGATAACGCATGGAGAAAAAGTTTGAAAAAAAAGGAGTTCCGATGGAGGCTGTTCCGCTAACCCTTTTTGAAAAGGATTGGCACACCGAAGATATCCTTCAGCGGGAAGTGCGTTCTTTACTGATCTTCCGCCTGAGTGACGAATGGTATGCGCTCGATTTACATTACGTGCGCGAAGTCCTGCCCATTCCTTCCAAAATTACCCCCGTCCCCTTTGTCAAAGAATGGGTGGCTGGGATCGTCAAGTTTCGCGGCAATGTTATTTCTGTGATGGATCTTGAAGTGCTGTTCAAACTGCCGCGTACCGATTTGCATCAGGGGGGATGTCTGGTGGTGGTGGAGGACGGTCGAGCGACCACCGGCCTGTGGGTTGAAAATTCGATTGAAACCCGCGAGGTTCCGGCCGATTCTCTGGAACCGGGCGCTCCCGGGCTGGATGCCGAAAAAAGAAAATGGGTGGAAGCGCAAACCAATCTCAATGGGCGTATTGTGACCCTTTTGAATCTCAGGAAATTGCTGGAACTGAAACCTGCGCGAGACAGGTGAGCGGGGTGGACCGATGAACCCAGAAACAAATGATTTGCAAAATATCAAGGTTTTGATCATCGAAGATGACAAACAGTACGCCCGGCTTCTTGAAAAAAGACTGACGTCTGCTTCAGGGGTTTCGCTCGGGGCAAATTTTATCATTACCTGTGTGCACGAACTGACCGAGGCCTTCGCAGTGCTGGGACGGGACACCGTGGATCTTGTTCTGCTCGATTTAAACCTTCCGGACAGCCGTGGTTTTGAAACTTTGTCGCGCTTAAATAACGTAGCGCCCAATTTGCCTTTAGTGGTTCTCACCGGCACAGATCAACACGCCCTTCAGGCGCTTCAGGAGGGGGCTCAGGATTACCTGGTCAAAGGACAGGAAGACAGCCGGTTGCTGCCGCGCGTCATTCGTTATGCGATTGAGCGTAAAAAGGTAGAAGATCACATTCGCCAGCGAGGCCAGGAACTGGAACAGCGCAATCGTTTGCTGGTGAAGCGCGAACTGCGAATGATGGAGCTGAAAAAAGAACTCGAAGATCTTAAACGAAAGGCGGAGGAGAGTCATGAATGATTCATCAGCGGCGGCGAATCCGGACGGCCCGAAAGCCAATATCCTGCTCGTAGACGATGAAGAGGCCGTGCGCAGTATGCTGCGGCGTGTGCTTCAGAAAAAATTCCCGCATTGCCGTGTGGAAGAAGCCTGTGATGGCCTTGAAGCAGGTTGGAAGGCCCGCGGTTTTTTGCCCGACCTGATGATTGTTGATTTGCTGCTTCCTTCGGTAGATGGATTCGGCGTTTGCCAGTTTATTCGCGCCATTCCGGAACTCAAGCACGTTCGTATTCTTGTTATGACCGGCCGCGGAGAGGAAAACCGCGAGCGGGTGATGAAACTGGGTGCAGATGATTTTTTGACAAAGCCGTTCGATCTGAAGACGCTTGAACAAAAAATCAAGGCTCTGCTGAGAGCGACGTAACGTTGTGGAGGGGTTATGGACATACGCGCAGTAAAAATTTTGATTGTGGAAGACGACGAGGTCTACAGCCGGCTCTCCTCCCATCGGCTTCACTCCGGCGGCAATATTCGCTACGAACACACTCAGGTGAAGTCGCTAAACGCCGCTTGTGAGATTCTTTTGCACAGGCCTTTCGACCTCATTTTACTGGATTTGAACATTGAGGACAGTTCCGGCATTGAGACACTGCGCCGCATGGTGAAAGCGGCGGGTAGTTTGCCGGTCGTGGTGTTGACCGGAAGTGACGATTTGGCGCTTGCGGCTTTGCGTGAGGGCGCGCAAGATTATGTGGTGAAAGGCGAAGAAGACAGCCGTGTTTTGACAAAAATTATTTACTATGCCATTGAACGCAAACGTGCGGAAGAACGCCTGCTCCTGAGAACCCGCGAACTCGAACAGCTCAATCGTGTCATGCTGGGGCGTGAACAAAAAATGACCGAGCTTGAAAAAGAAATTGCTCTGATGCAAAAACGTTTGAGCCGCCCATCACCGGAAGCGATCTTATGAAATGGACTTTCTTTAAAACGG
>CAYMUZ010000155.1:0-6790 GCA_964393875.1 uncultured bacterium
CGCTCCCCGGCATGCCCAAAGGGGCCATGTCCGATATCGTGGGCAAGACTGATCGCCTCGACCAGATCTTCATTCAGGTGCAGCGTCCGGGCTAAAGTGCGCGCAATCTGGCTGGTCTCAAGGGTGTGCGTCAAGCGCGTACGGTAGTGATCCCCCTCATGGTTGACGAACACCTGGGTTTTGTATTGCAGGCGGCGGAAAGCGGTGGAATGCAGAATACGATCGCGGTCACGCTGAAACGGAGATCGAAGCAAATGCTCCGCTTCCGCATATTTTCGGCCGTGGGTGCGGGAGGAATGAATCGCATACGGGGCAAGTCTGAAGGCTTCAGTCGATGCAGAAATAGACGCATTGGATAGCGATTTTTTTTGAAGTCGAGGGCTGCGGCCCTTACGTTGTGTTGGAATAAAATTAACGTTTTTCATTCAGTGCTCGTACTAATTCACGGTAGACCGAATCCAAGGACTCGGAAATCACCCTGACACCCCCTACAGCCGGCATGAAATTAGCATCCCCTTTCCATCGCGGCACCACGTGCAGATGGAGATGCCCTGGAATGCCAGCGCCGGCGGATCGGCCCAAGTTGACTCCCAGGTTGAATCCGTGCGGCTTAAGAGCCTTCCGCAGTGCGGCTTCCATCTCCACAGCGAGCGCAAGCCAATCGAGACGCTCCTCGCTGGAAAGCTGACTCAACGATTTTACGTGCCTGTTTGGCAGAACAAGAATATGGCCGTTGGTGTAAGGGTAAAGATTCAAAACCGCAAAACAAGTTTGATTGCGGCGAAGCACGTTCTGTGCCCGTTTATTCCGAGATTGGGCAATACGGCAAAAAATACAACCCGTTTTTTTTCCCTTTTCAGGCCGAATGTAAGCTTTGCGCCAGGGCGCCCAGAGTCGATCCATCCTGTTTCCTTATCCAAATCAGTTTGGGCAGGTTATAGAAAGCAAAAAGAAGGTTAATATCGTCCAGACTCCACAGGAGAAAACGGTTTTCCTGCGCCAGCAGTTTTGCATTTTGCTCAACACCGGTCAGCGCGACCACAATGCGAATCTGTTTTTTTGCCCTCAATTTTTTTGTTTCTTCGGAAAAAAGAAGGACATCTTCTTCACGCACCTGCTCCTGAAAGACGCGGCAGGCCCACCGAACTCCAGGCGCATGCGCATTTAAGAGAGCCTCCGAGGCTCCTGCCATCCGCAAAGATGTTTCTTCAAAAGCCGGAAGTGTGAGCCTCTTAGATCCGATTTGAACACGCTCGCCGCGAAAACATTGAAACAATTGCTGAACACGGTCGATGACATCACCCGAGGAGTCAACGCGCGCCTGCTCAAATAGACGTTTCAAGGCCTCGCGAAAAGCCGTCCGTCCCTCGTCGCAAGGCGCTGCTGAAAGGATTCTGGAACCCAAGACTTCTTTCAGCCAAAAAGCAAAAAGAGAATCCTCCAGCAAATAAAATACGCCGCGGCAGGTGACCAATTCTTCCTGGACAAGGCGTTGCAGAATCTTTTTGCAGTCGGGAATCTTGCGTTCAAGGGTCGTGGACAGAGTTTGAAGCTTCCGAACGCCGCGGCTCAACGCGATTAAAGTTCGCACATACAGGCTTTGTTCTTTTAACGCACCGAGAGTCCGTTCAATTCGTCTCGAAAAAATCAGGGAAAGCCGTCCGTGTTCTTCCCACAGTTCCGACTCAAAAGCCTGAAACAATTCGTGATCTTCCAACGCCTGTGCCATGGGCTCCAAAGAGTTTGAAGGTAATGCCCCTTTGTACGGTCGGGAAATCCAGTGATGTGCCAGAAGCGATAGCGAGAGAGGAACCCCTTCTGTCAGTCGGATGATTAATTTCTGCTGGGGCTCGGAAAATAATCGTCCCGGCAGATGAGCTTCCAAAAAAAGTACGGAATCGCAGAAATCAAAGGATAAAAGCTCAAGCACTTCAAAGTTACCAAAAAGGAGCGAAAGTTTTTCATGGAAAATCCGCCGGGCAGCCGCAGGACTGGAACTCAATACCCAGTAAAGCGTGCTTTTATCCACCATGATTTGACGACTGAGAATGCCGAAAGGATCCGGAACCGGCAAATTTTCAAGGTGGTGATATTCGTCTAAAACCAATACCACTTTTTTGCCCGATTCTTCCGTCACCATGGCTGTCAGAGAGAAAAGTTCACGAAGCGAAACGGCCGGTTTTTCACCTCGACTCAATAGCCGCCGAAGATGCCGTACCTTTTCGAGGGTTTTAGGAAGTGCCGCTTCAAGGGATATGAGCGCATGAGAGGTGCTTGCGGAGGAGTCACCGCCGCCTGGAAAAAGTGCATGCGCCAATGCGGAAATCCAGCGGTCACAGAGCACCGTGATATCCGGGAAACTACAATCGATGTAAAGGGCGAGAAGGTTGGAATCACGCTCAAGCTTCTGCAGAATTTCAGCCGCTAACCGGGTCTTCCCAAACCCTGCCGGCGATAAAAGACCAAGATTTTGCCTGAAGCCCTTTTTAAAAGACTCCAGACGCTGCTCGATGCGCGACCTAACCTCTGCCCTCTTAGAAAGCTTGGAAGGCATGAAAAAAACTTTTTTGTTAAGAACCCTGTATTAAGGCGGGGGTTTTATGAAACCAGGCAGACCCGCAAATCCACCCGCAATGATGCCTCTATCTTACTCGCCTTTTGGATCTTGCTCAATGATTTTTCTGACCGCTGCTGCAACTTTTAAAGAATCGTGCCGTACAAGCTCATCTTCTGAGGCGATGTCTTCAGAAAAAATCTGGGCGTGGGTCAGCGCGCGCAGCTCTGAGGGGTCCTTCTGGATAACTGGAAACTGTTTTTTTTGTGCATAGGTCTCCAGCGCTGCTGCTGAAAAGGTGGTGGAGGAACTTAAAATTACATCCAGGCAGTCGCGTCCCAAGTACTTAAGAATTTCACGAACGTGATCAGAAACTTGAAAATTATTTGTTTCCCCGGGCTCTGTCATGATATTACAAATGTAAATTTTTCGTGCGCGGCTGGCCGCAATGGACTCCGCCATCCCCCGCACAATGAGGTTGGAGACCACACTCGTAAAAAGATCCCCGGGTCCCATTAAAATATACTTTGCGTTCAAGAGCGCCTCAATCGCTCCCGGATGCGCAACCGCATCGGGCTCTTGCCACAGTCGGCGAATGCGCAGACTTGGATCCGTACTTTCAAAAACATCAATGGCGCTCTCTCCTTTGAGGATTTCCCCGTTTTCAAGCTCTGCATGCAGTGTGTTGAGCGATTCGGTCACGGGAATAACTTCTCCCTGAATATCGAGAATTTCCCCGAGCGCCCGTACGGCGGCACTCATGCCACCGCGCATTTCACTCAAAGCCGTCAAAAGCAGATTGCCAAGATTGTGGCCCCTGAGTTCTCCGCCGCGTTCAAACCGGTATTGCATCAACTCATTGACCAAATCTGGCGCTGTGGACAAAGCAACAAGACTGCGCCGGATATCACCGGGAGGAAGCACACCGAACATGTGACGGAGGCGTCCGGTAGAACCTCCATCGTCACTCATGCTCACCACCGATGTCAGACGCACGCCGGACAAACTCTTTAAGCCGGAAAGCAGTGTAAAAAGTCCAGTGCCGCCTCCGATACAAACAATTCGAGTGACTTCGTGCAGCCGCTGGCGAACCTTTTGAATAAACTCGCGGACCGGAAACGGTTTGGAGATAATCTCTGCCTTCGGGAAGTGAACAGCCTCGATAGCCTGACGCTGAATTTCGCTTGCGGTTAAGCACAAAATAGGTGGAGACTGAAAGCTCTGCAAGACTGCCAAACGACTTAGAATTTCTGCCAGGTCCATGCGAAGCAGGTGAAAATCAAGAATCAAAAGATCGAATTCAGAAGAAATAATCTTCTGAAACACATCGAACCCGTTATCCACACGGATTATTTCATACTTAAATCGCTCGAGCGTGAGCAGGATCAGTTTATCCAGGCTGGCGTCTGAAGTCCCGATCAGAATACGCATGACAGTTATCTACGGCTTTGGAGCGAGGGAACTAAAGTGACGAACGGGCTTAAAATACAGGCCAAAAGCGTCGTTAATGTTCACACCACTATCGACTCGGACTCTGAAACCATGAACACGAAAAAAGTTCTAATTATTATCCCTGCCTACAACGAAGAAAAATCGCTGCCACGGCTGCTCGCAGAGCTTAAAAGACTCCCCCAGCCTCTCGATTTGTTGGTCATCAACGATGGCTCCCGCGACCGAACGGCTGAAGCCGCCCTTGCCGCAGGTGCATGGGTTGTCAATCTCCCCTGCAATCTCGGCATCGGTGGCGCTATGCAGACGGGTTTCAAATATGCGTGGCGCGAAGGCTATGATATCGCCGCTCAGGTCGATGGGGACGGCCAACATAATCCGGAAGATCTTCTCAAGGTTTTAGAGCCCCTTCTACGCGGGGATCTGGATCTTGCGATCGGCAGCCGTTTCATCAGTACCCAGGATGGTTTCCGCTCTACCTTTACCCGTCGCATTGGTATTCAATTTTTTTCGGCTCTGCTGAGATTTCTTACTGGACTACCGGTGACGGACCCCACTTCGGGTTTCCGCGCCGTTGCCCGTCCCTTAATCGCTCGTTTTGCTGAATATTACCCCGTTGATTTTCCGGAACCCGAAGCTATCATGATGGCCCATCGCTATGGCGCTCGTATCGGAGAAGTTCCGGTGACCATGCGCACACGGCTGGGCGGGATCTCTTCCATCCGCTATTGGAAAACGGTTTACTACATGCTTAAAGTCACTTTGGCCATTTTGATCGACCGGCTGAAAAAGAAAGGCTAGTCAACCATGCACGCAAAAACTTTTGCAATTTTAAGTGCACTTGCACTTTTGCTGTTAATCGTCAATCGTATCCGCCTTCAGCAGATGACCTTCAAATTTTCGATGATGTGGCTGGCCTTTTCAGTCGCGGTCGTTTTCTTTGCCTTTTTTGACACTCTGCTATCCAAAGTCTCAAAGCTGGCCGGCTTCGGACTCACTAGCAACTTTATTTTTTTTCTTTTTCTGGTCTTGAGTGTGGTGCTAAGCCTGTTCTTAACCCTCTACATCAATGAGCAAACAACGCGAACCGAAGCTCTTGCTCAAGACCTGGGTATTCTGCGTCTCAAAATCGATCAACTACAAAAGGAGCTTCTCAAGATCAGGAAACCTTCTTAAAACTCAAACCTCGGTTTATTCCTTAGGAAGAGATTCTGAAAAATCAGGCGGGAGGGGCGAGGCCGGGGCAGCGGGTTGGGAGGGGGGTTTCGGAGGCGGCTTTTGCGGACCAAACGGAAACGGTGCTTTGCCTTTGGGTTTAGCCGCGGAAGAGGCCCCTGGTGAAGCCTTAGCAACGTCTGGAGCAGCAACTTCCGGTTTTCTGAGGACCGCCGCATCCCCGGTCGCCATCACCTGCTCTAGTTTTGACGCAAGCTCTTCTTTGTGAAGCTCTCGCAATTTAGAGATCGGTCCCAGCACCAGTTCACGCTTATGCAGTTCAAGAAGGCAAAGCCCCAGTCCATAATAAGCCTCCGCAAAAGTCGCCGCATACTGGGTTGTTTTTTCAAAGTATTCACGCGCTTTGGGGACATCCTTCTTCTCAATCAAATAGATCCAGGCCGCCGAAAAATAGGCGCGCGGATTACGCGGTTCGACGTGAATTCCTTGCTCAAAGTAAGCCAATGCCCTGGCTGAGTCTTTGAGCACGCTGACATACAACGTTCCGAGATTGATATACGGATCGCCAAAATTTGGGCTAGCCGAGATCGCCTGTTCATAAGAATCGATCGCGCTTTGAGTAAACCCCTCTTTGCGTGAATAAGCCATGCCCAACATGTTGAGAACCTGCGCAAAGTCGGGACGATCCACAAGAATTTTTTGAAAAATATCAATCGCACAGTCGAAATCCTCCGTTTTCATACAAGCCTGTGCCTTCTCAACCAGCGCGCGGGAGGGATCCGAAGATTTAGCAGAGGGCATGCGCGCACCCGAAAGCAGCGCAGTCGCTAGAAGAAAAATAAAAAACGTTGAAAAAAAACGGATTTTCATAACACCACCGATGTCGAAGCCTGATCGGCCGATGCGGGTTTATCAAGATTCTCCACAGAAACCGCAGCTGGAAGACTCGCCGCAGGCTCTTCGGCTTCTGTCTCGGCGGGAGCTTCTTCTAGACTATTGACAGCTTCGCGATGCTTTTCTGCCGTCATAAAAATCCGACTGATGTCCATCGAACAGGTCAGCACTTCTCCCCCCTTTGATTTTGGGATCATACTGTATTTGCGTATCTGAAACAGAAATTCAGAATTTTCAAGATCACGCATAAAAGCCAGAGCATCGTTAAAAGTGCCTTCGCACTGAAGCGTGGTTTTATATTCTTGAAATACAGGGTTCTCGATCATATCCCCGGGCTGGATATTCAGGATGGCTATTTTATGCTGGCCGGCAATGACTTCGATTTTTTTGAGTAAATCTCCGATAATCTCTTCTCGGACTTTGTCTGCTGAATCGAGGTAGCTTTGGTACCCGGCATACTCACTCTCAATACTTTCACGAAACGAGGTGATGCGTAGATTTCTTTTAATCGTTTCCTTCTTGGCTTCAATTTCCGCATCCATGACCTTTGTCTTAGAAAGAATCGGCCCTAAAATAAAAGCATCCATCAAAGCAATACCGACAAACCCTGCGGTCACAAAAAAAAGAGTCCGCTCCGATTTAGACATTTTTTCATAAAAATCCATGAGTGCCACTTAAATGCCCTCTTTCAATTTTCCGGAAAGGTCAAAATCAGCC
>CAYMUZ010000156.1:0-13473 GCA_964393875.1 uncultured bacterium
TCAGTGATTTCGATGGTATTTCTGCGGGGCACATTTGGCATTTGTTTCGATTTTTGCATACCCATCATGAGGGGGAAGCAGCAGGCAGTGCCGTTATCCGATTTTTATCGAAGCATCACCCGTTATTTGTAGAAAGAAAAACTTCATTTCAATGGACAGTGCGAATCGGCATGGAGGCCCATCGGCGCGGTTTTCACCTACTTTCGCATGAGCCTGTTTTTTATGATGACGTGCAGCGATCCGTAGATTTCTTGTTTGACGTGGGCCGGGGCAGTGAACGTGACCGGATATTGACTTTGGGGACAGTATTGGGCCGCCTGGCCCTTAAAGATGAGCTAGCCAAGGTGCAAAGTATTTTGGACCGGATTATGCTTTATGCCGAGGGAAACAGCCGGCTGGAGAAAACACAAACTGCCAGAAGGTTTTTAGAGCGAAATGTTCAGGCTTTAGCATCTGCATCCGCCATGCAGGACGCCTTCATGTTTAATCGTTCACTGGTTCAAGGGTTTTTAAATCCGGAAAATGCAAAACGAAATAACATAGGATTAATATACCTGCTTTCCGGCGCCGGCTCTCTCTACGATCAGGCACTGATGATAGCCGATAAATACAAGGCCGATCCCCGGAGAATCCATCCGTTTTACCTAAATCGCCGTTTGATGACAGAAAACCGGGATTTACTTAAAGCCCATGTGCATCAAGAGGGCCTAGACCAATACGACGAATTAGTCATTGTGGATACAGGTTTTAGGGGGTCAGTTGCCAAACAGCTTGTGGATTTACTCCGGGAAATGACGGCGGTGCCGCCGAAAATATACATCCGGCTTTTGCATTTGAATCCTGATGAAAAAATGAATTATCACGGTGCGGATATTTGGGGATACAACCTGCTTCTCGCCCATCTCGGCGGTATGCCGTCGATAGAACATGCGGAGGCGCTCAAGTATGTAACGACCCTGCTTGATAATACTTTTCCGCATTTGCTGCAAAGTCCGGTTCGGTTGAATCACGAGACAGGTCAAAGTATCCAACCCCTTTTGCTGCAGACCGAATTGCCGGAGTCAGCAAAAATCATTGATCGGGCATTGCGTGCCGTAACCCGGCAGTATTTAAAAGAGAGGTTGGGTTTTCCGCAGCTGCAGAATCATTTCTGGCAGAGTTGGCTTTCCGCATCAGCCCTGCGAAGTCTCAATCATTCTGTCGGTCGCTCTGAAGTCCGCAGGCCCACTGAAAAGGCGGCGGGCGAAGATCTCACGAAAGCTTCTGTGTCATCCATACCCACGCGCGTTGAAAAGTGGCTCCGAAAAGTGGCACCGGATCGGCGCGCCTCAACACTCGAAGCGGTGAACTTGAAAATTGAAGCGACACAAGCGCGGGCCCATCAATTAAAAAACCTCAAACAGTTTTTTTCCTGGGCATTGATTCTTTGGGCCCACCTTCCAATATTTGCGGTCTTGGTGTTTGGGCGGCAGCTATGGCAAATGGGTGTTGGTCAGAATGGGCAGTTGATTTTGATAGGCGGCGGCGTTGCTGCGGTTTTTATTTTTTTATTTTTCAAGCTGCTACAAGTTTGGAGAAAGGGCGATTTTCTTGAAAATAAGATATTGATGCTTCACATGAAAAGCGTTGCTCTTCTTCGGACGCTTGAAAATCTCCCTCCAGAAGACGGGACGACCGAAGAGTCCTCGGCCTTCGTGCCGAGGGCCGAAGTGCGATCGACAAAGACGGATGACAATGAAGCCTCCGCCCGTATCTGGAATCAACTGAGAGAGCTTCGGCAAGGCATTGATCAGTTGAATCCGCAGATGGAAAAAGATTGGATGGCCGCGGAGCGCGAACTTTTGGAGCTGAACCGATTGCATGCGCAACTTCAAGAGGGCGGGGCTCCGGCCAAGGGGGATGACCGGGGATTTCTTCGCAGTCTTGGACAAGCCGGTCAAGAACTACAGGGGCTGAATCAAAAAGTAAACGGGCATTTTTCGGAGCTTTCCCTGTTAGCGGGTGTTTTGTACTGGGCGATCTCCGCCGTCATTATTTTTGCAGCCGGAACATCTATTTTTGCACTGGCCATGCCGGCTATGGCTTTTGCGCTGGCGATCAATCTTTTTGTGGTCGCGCCAGGTGTTTATCTTTTGGCCAAAAAAAGGATCCAGTCGCTGCGATTGCGGAACCAAAAACCAATCGCTCTTTCTGCAGAAAAGGAGCCAAGCGTCCGCTCCGAAGTGCGTCCCGTCCCAAAAGACGGGACGACCGAAGAGTCCTCGGCCTCCGTGCCGAGGGCCGAAGTGCGCAGCCAGACAGATAAATGGATTAGAAATGAGCGGATGAGTATCCTCTCTAAAAACCGCGCAGGCAGTCCGCTAAAAGTATCTAAAATCGAAAATATAGCCATTCCCGTGGCGGTATTTTTAAAAGCCGATGAGCTAGCCCGGCTTTCCAATAGCCGCTCAGAAATGCGGACGAATGAACTTATGGCCTGGTTGTCCAGGGGGCGTAATTTTGATATTTACATTGAGGGTGCGGGCCTTGATTTTAAAACCCCGAATGTTCTGCTGCAACAGCTGATCGAGCAATACCGGAGCCGTGTGCATTTTGGAAAGACTGACCGCGCACGCTTACAGCAGAAGCAAATTCTTGTTCAAGTGTCACTTTTTGATGATCCGCGCTCAGCGCAGGATAATGAGAAGGATCTTCGGCGGCTCAAAACGGATTACCAGCTTCAGCAAGACATTGTACCGCTGGATTACACGGAAGCCGGCGGTTTAACCGCTTTTATCCGCTGGGCAGCTTCTCTCAAGCCTGCCGAGCTACTGCGAAAATTGAATGCCCAGTATGTGGTGCGAACCGTCAACGGCCGTTTACGCATGAGTACGGATTTTCTTGCTTCAGTGTGGGCAGACCTCAAAAACACCTACGTGTTCCAGTGGTCCGCGTAGTGGTATTGTAGAGCGGTTGGCGTATAGGAAATCTGTCCTTGTAACTTACCGCCAAAACAGTATTAATCGGCGACTTAATTTGATGTATAGCCTTGTATGGAATTGGAATATGCTAAAATACTGTTTTGGCAGTAAAAATTAACCATTCAATTAGATAATTGCTTGTAATAGAGTACAAACTAATGTATTTTACTTCTATGGCAGTAAAAAGTTATGAATAGCGTCGATAGGTTTAAAAAAGAAATTCCCGAATTAGTCCGCGTACACCGGAAAAAAAGTGCACTCTCACAAGCTGCGCTCGCGGATCTTGCAGGTGTGGGGAAGACTGTGATCTTTGATTTAGAGCACGGTAAAATGACCATTCAATTAGATACATTGCTTCGCATTCTCGATGCTTTAAATATCGACATGCAACTTTTTAGTCCCCTTCTTCAAGCGATGAAGGAAACACAAGAGTGACAAAAGCGCAAATTTTTTTGATAGCCGCCCGGTAGGAATTCTTAGCGAAGAGAATGGCCATTACATTTTTGAATACAGCAAAGAATATAAAGGCCCTTCGATTTCTCGGGCGATGCCGCGCGGAAAAGAAAAGTTTGAATTTGAGGAGTTTCCGTCTTTCTTTGATGGGCTGCTTCCTGAAGGTGTGAACCTCGAAGCTTTTTTAAGAAGAACCAAGATTGACCGTAGAGATTATTTCGGGCAACTTTTGGCAGCGGGGCACGATCTTGTGGGTGCTGTGACTGTGGAGAAAATGGTGTGAGCAATAAAAATCTTTGCGCCATTACCTACAAGGATATTCCCGCTGGGGAACATTACTCGAGGCAGGGATTAAAACTTCTTTCGCCGCAGCTCAAAAAACTCGAACCGCTTAATCTTACTTTAGAAGAACAGCGCGAGGAAGCGGCTGCGCGCGCAGGAAAAATGTCTATCCAAGGAGTGCAGGTCAAGTTAAGCGCTAGACTGGCTGTTTCAGCGGGCCAATTCAAAATCGTGGATCGGGGCGGCACTTATATTTTAAAGCCTGCACCAGCGGGCTATCGTGAAGTTCCGGAGAATGAAGATTTGACCATGCGGCTTGCGGCGGCGGCTGGAATTAAAGTGCCTGTGCATGGATTGGTTTATGCCAAGGATGGAACCCGCACCTATTTCATTAAAAGATTTGATCGCCGCAAAAGCAAAAAATTGTATCTCGAAGATTTTGGGCAGCTTCTCGGGTTAGCAAGAGAGGTCAAATACAATACCTCGATGGAGAATTTTGCCAAAGTTGTTCAGAAACACACGACTTTCCCCGCTCTTGAATGCCGTGAGTTTTTCTTGCGAACACTTTTTTGCTTTTTGACAGGCAATGAAGACATGCACGCCAAAAACTTCTCACTTTTCTCAGAAGATAATCAGGTTTTTAAATTGGCTCCAGCCTATGATTTTTTAAACAGCACTATTGTTACTTCGGGAAAATCTAAAGAAGAGCTTGCTGTGCCCCTTGCGGGTAAAAGATCGAAACTAACACAAAATGATCTGGTGAAATATCTGGGTCACGAGCGATTAGGTTTAGATGAAAAAGCGGTTCAGAACTGCCTCAAACAGCTGCAAGAGACGTTCCCTGAATGGGGGCGCTTGATTCGGCGAAGTTTTTTAAGCTCTAAAATGAGAAAAGATTATCTGGAATTATTTAATGAGCGGCGCCGGCGATTGAAGTTGTAGATATACTAGCCCGCCGAGCTATTGCGGGAATTGAACGCCCAGTATGTGGTGTGGATTGTCAACGGCCGTTTACGCATGAGTGCGGATTTTCTTGCGTCAGTGTGGACAGAACTCAAAAACACCTACGCGTTCCAGGGGTCGGTGTAGCGGGGAAAAGACGTGCTTACCCGGGAGAAGGCGCCCTCCTTTTGCTCGTTTAATCCTATCAGGGGCGGGTTCATAACCCGCCCTGGCTTGACTGAAACTCTAGGGGCCGGTTTAGAACCGGCCCCTACGAATAAAGAATCAGATTGTTCTGGAGAAAGTGCCAAACTCAAGTTATTGAAGCTGTCATCGACAACCTTATAATGTAAAATTGTCAACCCTCGAGCGTCAGAAAAACATTGACGTCCTGGGGGGCTTTCCCTATGATGTATCAGTTTTAATGACTGGCCGATCATCTTTCCGCCCTGTTTGTGAAAATCCCATAAAGTTTCGGAATGAACGCCCCAGTGTTAGCTTACCGGTAATGCCGGATTTAAAAACTCCATAATTGATTCGTTCTAATTCAAACCATCCAAATTGATAGCAGTTACAGAGAAAAAAAGCCGAATGCCAAAATCCGGCAATAAATTGTTCCTGATCGACGGAACGGCCTTTTGTTATCGTGCCTATTACGCGATTCGCCACTTGTCAAATTCTAGGGGTGAGGCGACAAACGCGATTTATGGGTTTATGACTATGCTGCAAAAACTTTTTGCGGATGAAAAACCCGATTATGTGGCGGTGTGTTTTGACCGGCCCGAACCAACCTTTCGCCATGAGGAGTATGAGCATTACAAGGCACAGCGTAAACCACCGCCGGACGATTTAATCTCGCAGTTTGAGCCGATCAAGGTATTTTGCCGCGCGCTTAACTATGCGGTCTTTGAAAAGCCGGGCTTTGAAGCCGACGACCTGCTGGGGACGCTTGCGCGGCGCGGCTCCGAAGACGGTTTTGAGGTCTACATCGTCACTAGCGACAAAGACGCGCTTCAGCTGGTGGGCGGCAACGTTCGCGTTTTAAATCCCACGAAGGAATCGCTCATTTATGATACGGAAGGGGTTCGCCGGCGATTTGATGGGTTGGGGCCAGAGAAGGTCGTCGATGTCATGGCGCTGATGGGGGACGCGTCTGATAACATTCCCGGCGTTGCCGGAATCGGAGAAAAAACAGCGGTGAAATTGATCAAGGAATTTGGCTCGGTGGAAAATTTGTACAAATTTGTTTCGAAAGTAAAATCAGCCTCTCAGCAGGCATCGCTCAAAGAGCATCATGAAAATGCGTTACTCTCCAAGCGGCTGGCGCGGATCAATGTCGAGGTACCGCTTGAGGTAGATTGGGAAAAGACGCGTTTGGGGGCGCCGGACTCTGCAAGTTTAACAGCCCTTTGCCAGCGGTATGAATTTAAAGACAGGGTGAGAGCGCTGGCTCCGCGCGGAGAAGCCGCAGCGTCAAAACGCGAGTATCGTGTGATCGACACAGAATTAGCATTGCACGAGTTGTCGCGCGAGCTTAAAGCAGCGGGTGCCTTCAGCTTTGATACAGAAACTACAGCGGCTGATCCTATGCGGGCGCACCTGGTGGGGTTAAGTTTTTCGTGTCAGCCCTTTCATGCGGTGTACGTGCCCGTATCATCCAGACAGCACGCCGGGCCGGGGCTGGCGTTTGAAAAAGTGCTGGCCGTGCTTGGGCCACTGCTTGAAGACAGCCTTCTGCGCAAATACGGACAAAATGTAAAATATGACTGGATCGTACTCAAGCGTCATGGGGTTACGGTGCGCGGCCTAGCGTTTGACACGATGATTGCCAGCTACTTAATCAACCCCGTCAAACTCAACCACAACCTCGATGATATCTCGTTTGATTATTTGCAGGTTAAGAAAATTTCGACCGAAAGTTTGATCGGAAAGGGCAAGACTCAGATCACGATGGATGCGGTGCCGCTGGCGCAGATCGCGGAATATGCGGCCGAAGATGCCGATTGTGTGTACCGGCTGGTGCCGATTCTTGAGGCGAAACTCAAAGAGAACGGGCTGATGGAACTCTTCGACAAGGTGGAAGTACCCCTGTCGATTTGTTTAGCCGAGATCGAAATGAACGGGGTTGCGCTCGATTTACCGCTGCTCAAAACGCTTTCAGAAAAGGCGGGTCTTGAGCTCGAGGGACTGACTCGCGATATTTACAAGGAAGCGGGCGAAGAATTTAATATCAACTCTACCAAGCAACTTGCCGACATTTTATTTGAGCGTTTAAAACTGCCTGTTCAGAAAAAAAACAAAACGGGTTACTCAACGGATGTGACCGTGCTCGAAAAGCTGGCGGCGGCCGGCTACGGGCTTCCGAAGAAACTTCTCGATTATCGCGAGAAAACCAAGCTCAAATCGACTTATCTGGACGCCTTACCGGAGATTGTGAATCCCGCCACCGGTCGTGTGCATACATCTTATAACCAGACCACGACCGCGACGGGGCGGCTCTCGAGCACGGAGCCCAACCTCCAAAACATTCCGGTGAGAACCACCGAGGGCCGAGAGATTCGCAAAGCATTTGTTTCGCGCTACGGAAAAAAAGGGCGGCTGCTTTCTGCAGATTATTCGCAAATTGAGCTGCGGCTTTTAGCGCACCTAGCCAAAGATGAGGGATTGGTGACGGCCTTTCAAGAGGATCGGGACATTCATAAATTTACGGCGACACTTCTTTACGGTGTGAGCGAAGACGATGTGACGCGCGAAATGCGCAATGTGGCCAAGACGATCAATTTCAGCATTATTTACGGAAAAACGGCTTATGGGCTGTCGCAAGATCTGGGGCTTTCGGTGTCTGAGGCGGACAAATTCATCACGGATTATTTTAACCGCTACCGTGCGATTAAAGACTATCTTGATGCGCAAAAGGAAACTGCGCGGGTTCAAGGTTTTTTGACCACGATTCTCAACCGGCGGTCTTATTTTCCGGATATTCGTTCGAGCAACGGCGCGCTGAGGCAGTTTGCCGAACGCGCGGCTATTAATGCACCGATTCAGGGGTCTGCGGCCGATTTAATTAAACTGGCCATGCTTCGTGTCCAAAACCGCCTTGCGCGCGAATTGCCTGAGTGCCTCATGATTATGCAGGTGCATGACGAATTAGTCTTTGACGTGCCGGCCGAACAGGCGGAGACCGCGGAAGCGCTGGTGCGCTTTGAAATGGAATCGGCTTTTAAGCTGAGAGTGCCGCTTAAAGTCGATGTCGTCACCGGAGACTCCTGGTTCAAGCATTAATGATGAGCAATGAGGCAATGGATCAGCTTGGGGCTGAATCTGAAAAAATAGTGTTGGGTGTTACGGGCAGTTTTGGCTCCGGCAAAAACACGGTGGCTGCGATGCTAGCCGAACAGGGCGCACAGGTGATCGATGCCGATCGGTTGGCGCACGACGCGCTCGAGCCCGGAAGCCCCGTTCATTCTGAAATTCTCCGGCAGTTTCCGGACGCGGTGAATGCCCAGGGGGTGTTAGAACGCTGCAGGCTGGCGGAGGTGGTTTTTAAAGATGCGATGCGGCTCAAAGCGCTTGAAGCCCTGATTCATCCTTATGTCTTTCGGCGCATCGACGAAGAGACAGTCCGCGCTCGGGCCAAGTGGGTGGTGCTGAATGTGCCGCTTTTGTATGAAACAGGCCTCGATAAAAAATGCAGGCTAGTGATTTACGTGCATGCGCCGGTCGAAAAAATTCGCGAGCGGTTGATGCAGCGTGGATTTAGCGAAGATGAAATTCAAGCAAGACAACAGGCGCAGATGGCGCCTGATGAGAAAATAAAAAAAGCAGATGCCGTCATTAAAAATGGCGGCCCCATTCAAAAAACAAGGGACGAGGTTGTGCGCCTTTTTGGCAAGCTTCCCGCCCTCATCAAAGGAGCCAAGTAAACACAATGTCCAGAGAAAGAACAAGTAGTTCCCACCGCCCCTCCCGTTCCCCTCACTATCCGCCAGCACATGATCGCCCGCGACCGGAGCAGCAGGATCCGCCGCCCGCAGCCCCTGAGTCTCAAGCGCCGGTGAGCGTTGAGGGGGGGGGGACAAACTTTGATGCGGTTGCGCTCAAAAAAATGAAAGTTCCCGAGCTTTACGGTGTGGCCCAAAGTCTTGGCACCGAGTCGGTGAACGGGCTTAAAAAACAGGAACTAATTTTTAAGATCCTGGAAGCTCAGGCTAAGCGCTCCGGAGCGATGTTTGGGGAGGGGGTACTCGAGATCCTGGAGGACGGGTTTGGATTTTTGCGTTCGCCGAACTACAATTACCTGCCGTCTCCGGACGATATTTATGTGTCACCGAGCCAGATTCGGCGGTTCAACCTGAGAACGGGCGATACGATCAGCGGCCAAATTCGCTCTCCGAAAGAAGGCGAACGTTATTTCGCGTTGCTGAAAGTCGAACTGGTGAATTTTGAAGATCCAGAATCGGTTCGCAACAAAATTTCGTTCGATAACCTGACGCCTCTTTATCCCGAGAGAAGGATCCAGCTGGAAACTGATCCGGCGGAGGCTTCGATGCGTGTCATGGATCTGCTTACGCCGATCGGTTGTGGGCAGCGTGGTTTGATCGTCGCACCCCCCTATAGCGGTAAGACGATTTTGCTGCAGCGCATTGCCAATAGCATTTCACATAATCTCCCTGATGCGTATCTCATTATCTTGCTGATCGATGAACGTCCTGAAGAAGTGACCGACATGCAGCGTTCAGTGCGCGGTGAGGTGATTTCCTCCACGTTTGATGAGCCGGCCGAGCGCCACGTACAGGTTGCCGAGATCGTGATTGAAAAAGCCAAGCGCCTTGTCGAGCACAAACGCGATGTGATCATCCTGCTCGACAGCATCACGCGGCTTGCACGCGCTTACAATACGGTGGTGCCGCATTCGGGTAAGATTCTATCAGGGGGTGTCGATTCCAACGCGTTGCACAAGCCTAAGCGCTTTTTCGGTGCGGCACGCAATGTTGAAGAAGGCGGCAGTCTGACGATTATCGCTACGGCGCTGGTCGATACGGGTTCCCGCATGGATGAAGTGATTTTTGAAGAGTTTAAGGGAACGGGCAATATGGAACTGCAGCTCGACCGTGCTCTTTTTCAAAAGCGCATCTATCCGGCGATTGATATTAAAAAATCCAATACGCGCAAAGAGGATCTTTTAATCTCGCCTGAGGAGTTGAGCCGCGTCTGGGTTTTGCGCAAAGTTTTAAACGAACTTAACCCGGCCGAGGCGATGGAATTGCTTGTGGATCGGTTGAAAAAAACGAAAAGCAATGCCGAATTTTTGGCGAGTATGAATAAGGGCGACAGATAAAACCCGATGCGCCGGGGTCGTCCTCAAAGAATAAAATAACGAAACGAAAGGAAAATTCTCATGAAAAAAGCCATTCATCCCAACTATGTCGCAACCACCTTTGTGTGTGCCTGCGGAAACACGATTGAAACGCGTTCCTCCAAGGGCGGTACGGTGCAGGTGGATTTGTGTTCGGCTTGCCACCCGTTTTTCACCGGCAAACAAAAGTTTCTAGACGTGGCCGGCCGCATTGATCGATTCAAGAAGAAATATGGCGGACAGGTTTCGACTGGCGGCAAAAACAATTTGAAGACGCCGGTCTAATCCCCAGCCCATTTTAAGTGTGGACGTCCCATTCATCCTAAAAAAGTTCTCTGATGCTGGCGCTTGAACGTCTCAGAAAAATAAAGGAACGGCTTGCCTGGATTGAGCAGGAGCTGGCGAGCCCCGACACCGCGAAAGACGCGGCGCGCTTTCGCAAACTCTCCAAGGAACTGGCTGGTTTGCGGCCCGTGGCGGAAGTCTTTGCCCTGTGGCTGCGCGCGGAGAGCGAGCTGGGCGATGTTGAAAAGGGGTTGCGCGAACCCGGTCTCGATTCTGAAATGGATCGGCTTTATCGCGACGAGCGCGTACGTCTTGAAGCTGAAAAAAAACGCCTGCAGACCGAACTCGAAGATTTGCTGTTGAAGGGCAGTGACCCTAACAGCGGCCGCGACGTGCTTCTTGAAATTCGCGCGGGCACGGGAGGTGAAGAGGCAGCGCTGTTTGCCGCAGATCTCTTTCGGATGTACAGCCGCTATTCGACGGACCACGGCCTAAAGGTGGAAGTGATGGACGGCAATGTGACCGGCAAAGGCGGCTTTAGGGAAATGGTGGCGAGTGTGAGCGGTGCGGAAGCTTATAATCTTTTCAAATTCGAAAGCGGCATTCACCGTGTTCAGCGGGTTCCTGAAACCGAAGCGAACGGGCGGATTCACACTTCCGCCGTGACGGTGGCAGTGTTAGTCGAAGTCGACGAAGAAGAGGTCGAGATCGACCCCTCAGACTTAAAGATCGATGTTTACCGCGCCTCCGGCGCGGGCGGCCAGCACGTCAATAAGACGGAATCTGCCGTACGCATTACTCACATCCCCACGGGCTTTGTGGTGAGTTGTCAGGATGAGCGGTCCCAGCATAAGAATAAAGCCTCTGCCATGCGGGTTCTGCGGGCACGCATTTTTGAGATGAAAAGGCAGAAGGAAGCACAGCAACAGGCTGAGATTCGCAAGGCTCAGGTGGGCTCAGGGGATCGTTCCGGGAAAATACGGACCTATAATTTTAGTGAATGGCGTGTGACGGACCATCGAATCGGTTTGACTTTACATAGCCTCGATGATATTTTAAACGGCCATTTAGACCCCATCGTCCAGGCGCTGCATCAGCACGAACGGACGCAAAGGCTGATCGATGCGGCTTGACTCTCGCGCCCCTCAAACGCAGACAGTCTCTTTTGGACAAATAATTTCACGGGACTCATGGAAGGCTCTTCTTGCGTGGGGGCAGGCAGAGCTGACGGCTTTAGGGCCTCGTGAGTCCCGTATCAATGCTGAGTATTTACTAGAGGAGGCGCTGGGCGTGCCGCGCCGGCAATGGCACGGCGAAGAGTTGCTGACGGGTGCCGCGGCTCGTGAACGCTATCAAGAGTTGGTTGCGAAACGCAAAAATAGGGTTCCCGCGGCGTATGTGACAGGACGCGCGTATTTTCGCGACGAGGTGCTTGAGGTCGGTCCCGGCTGTTTGATTCCGCGGCCCGAAACAGAACAGTTGGTAGAGTTTTTCATTCGTCATAGTGGGTTTGTCCGCGAGAGTGCTTTTTCGTTGATGGATTTGGGAACAGGTTCGGGCGCGATTGCGATTTCGTTGTTACGGTATTTTAAAAATTCGCGGGCGGCATTGACGGATATTTCCGAAGAAGCGCTGGCTTTGGCTTGCCGGAATATTCAAAAGTACGGACTCGAGACACGGTCGGAGTGGGCACGCTCAGACCTTTTTCAAAAGTGGCACGGGCGGCGCTGGAATGTCATTTTGTCCAACCCGCCGTATTTGGCGGAAGAGGACTGGGCGGCTTTAGAGCCGGAACTTTTTTTTGAACCGCGCCAGGCGCTTGATGGCGGCAAAGACGGGATGCATTTTTACCGCCGGATTGCCGATCAGGCGGCGGATTTTCTTGAGCCGTATGGTTGGCTGGTGCTGGAGGCCGGGCTTGGGCAGGCAGAAAGTATTCGACGGCTGTTGGCGGATCAAGAATTTAGAACGATTTCTATTTTTAAAGACGACGCAGAGATCGACCGGGTCATCATGGCTCGGCGCGGAGCATAAATGGATAAAATTGTAATTACAGGCGGTCGCCGCTTAAATGGCGAAGTCGTGCTCTCTGGATCTAAAAACTCAGCCCTGCCGATTATGGCAGCGGCTCTGTTGGCTGAAGACACAACCGTGATTGATAATGTTCCGAATTTGCGCGACATTCAGACGATGGTCAAGCTACTGCGCGCTCTCGGAGCGAAAGTTCAGTTTGACGATGGCAAGCTGGTGATCAAACCCGGTCGCCAGCTTAATCCAATTGCGCCCTATAAGCTTGTCAGCACGATGCGCGCTTCGGTGTGCGTGCTCGGGCCACTCCTGGCGCGTACGGGGTATGCGGAAGTTTCGATGCCGGGCGGCTGTGTGATCGGAGCGCGTCCCGTAGATCTTCATTTGAAAGGATTTGAAGCGCTTGGCGCAAAAATAAAAATCGAACATGGTTATGTCGTTGCCCGGGCGAATAAATTTTTGCGCGGAAACGAAATTTATCTTGGGGGTTCATTTGGGTCTTCAGTGCTAGCGACAGGCAACGTGATGATGGCGGCCACGCTGGCGCGCGGCCGAACGGTGATTGAGAGCGCCGCCTGTGAACCGGAGGTCGTCGATTTGGCCCAATTTCTAAGAAAAATGGGCGCCAAGATTTCAGGCGAGGGGTCTCCGCGTATTGAAATCGAAGGGGTTAAGAAACTGCATGGCATTGAATACTCTGTGGTGAGCGACCGCATTGAGTGCGGTACCTACATGTTTGCAGCGGCCATGACGGGCGGCGACGTATTGATCAAGCGGGCTGTTCCCACGCATCAAAATGCAGTGATCGACAAATTACTGCAGTGCGGGGTGCGTATTGAAAAAGGGAAAAACACCCTGCGTATCCGCGGGCGAGCGCGCTTGAAGCCGTCTGACGTCACAACGCTTCCTTATCCGGGGTTCCCGACCGACATGCAGGCGCAAATGATGGCTTTGATGGCCATCACTCCGGGCATCAGCGTGATTAGCGAAAAAGTTTATCCCGATCGCTTTATGCATGTGAGCGAGTTGAACCGCATGGGGGCAAAAATTTATCAGGAGAGTGCCCGTGCGATTGTTCATGGCGTGAAGCGTTTAAGCGGCGCGCCCGTGATGGCTTCAGATCTTCGGGCCAGCGCGGCATTGGTGCTGGCCGGTTTGGTGGCGGAC
>CAYMUZ010000157.1:0-12689 GCA_964393875.1 uncultured bacterium
ATGGAAGATAAACTCGACCAGGTGGAAGAGGGGACTGTTGGATGGAAAACGGTGATTGAGGAATTTTACGGTCCGTTTAAACGATGCATGGATACGGCGCATGAGACGATGAAGAGTGTGCGGCGTGAGGCGGTGCCGACGCAGTTTACCTGCGATGTCTGTGGCAAAATACTGTTTGAACGCTGGGGACGTTTCGGAAAATTTTTGGCATGTTCAGGATTTCCAGAGTGTAAATACACACGTCCGGTCCCCACCGGCTTTCGTTGTCCGCAAGAAGGCTGCGGCGGCGACCTCGTCAAGCGCAAGGCCAGAACGGGCAGATTTTTTTATGGTTGTTCTCGTTATCCGCAGTGCGGTTATATCGCCAATAAACTTTCAAAACCAGACGATCCGGCCGCCGCGCAGCCCTCGGCCGCCGCCGCTCCCGCGTCTCCGGAGCCTCCGCAATGAACGAACCTGTCGAGCTGTTCCTTCGGTTTTTGAGTGCCGAAAAAAATGCTTCTGAACATACGGTTAAAAATTACGGCATTGACTTACGCGAATTTTTTGTGTTTCTAGGCAAGAAACCCTTGGAACGCGTCGATTACCTTGATATTCGCGGATTTCTGGCCCGACTCAAAGAGCAGGGGTATTCTAAAAGCTCTATTTCACGGCGGCTGGCTTGCACGCGTTCATTTTTCAAATATCTGGCGCGCGAAAACAGGCTTTCGGCCAATCCGGCCGCAGGCATAGCGACTCCCAAACGCGACAAAAGACTGCCCAACTTTCTCAATTCCGAAGAAGTGACGCAGCTGCTTGAAGCGCCCTCACGCGGAACCTGGGAGGAGCTCCGCGACAAAGCCATTCTGGAAACGCTTTATGGTTCGGGGTTGAGAGTCAGCGAATTGGTCGGACTCAATCACGACGATGTGGATTTGAGTTCCTCGCTACTGCGTGTGCGCGGGAAGGGCAAAAAAGAGCGCATTGTGCCCATCGGTCAATTTGCGCTGCGGGCCATTCAGTCGTATCTTGAAAGAAAACTGCCGCGTGAAAAACTTTCAGATTTTAAGCGAGCTTTTTACATCAACCGATTGGGCAGTCGTCTCACCGATCGCAGTGTGCGGCGCATGATTTTGAAGTATGTGCGCCGGGTGTCTCTGAAGAAAGAAGTGTCGCCGCACATGCTGAGACATTCTTTCGCAACGCATCTTTTGGATCGCGGTGCCGATTTGCGCAGCGTGCAGGAGCTTCTGGGACATCAGAATCTTTCAACCACCCAGATTTACACGCACGTCACCACGCAGCGGCTGCGCGAAGCTTATGTGAAGGCTCATCCCAGGACTTGACCGCATGACTTTGATTTATAATCTAGCATTTTTCTTATTCGGGTTGGTTTATCTCCCGGTCTTCATGTTGAAGGCGCGCCGCTCCGGAAATCCGGTCATGCTTTTACGTGAGCGACTTGGCATTTTTAGCCGGGCCTGGCGTGAAAGCTTCCTCGGGAAAAAAGTAATCTGGATTCATGCGGTGAGTGTGGGCGAAGTCGTTGCCGCGGGGCCTTTTTTGCAAGAAGCCTCTGAACGTTTTCCAGAATACCATTTCGTCCTGACGACGGTGACGGTCACAGGGCAGGAAACAGCACGTAAACTGCAGGGTAAAAATTGGACGGTATGCTATTTCCCGTTTGATTTTACGTTTGCCGTCCGCAGTTTCTTTAGAGTGCTGGGGCCAGAGTGCCTACTTCTCATGGAAACTGAAATTTGGCCCAATCTTTTAACGGAAGCCCGGCGGGCTCACGTCCCCGTGGGGATTCTCAATGCGCGGCTTTCAGAGAAATCCTGCCGACGGTACCGGCGTGTGCTTTTTTTGATGAAAGGGCTTTTTGAAAAGCTAGATTTTGTGTTGGCGCAGACGCCTGAGGATGCGCGGCGGTTTGCGGCGCTCGGGGTTCCTGAAAACAGGCTTCGTGTTTTTGGCAATCTGAAGTTTGATGCGATGCCTTTGCCGGATCTGGATCTTGAGTCCATGGCCGCTGTGACCCGCCGTGAATGGGGGTTTAGGGAAGAAGATCTGATTTTTGCCGCGGGCAGCACCCATCCCGGTGAAGAGAAAATTGTCGTGGATGTTTTTTGTCAGCTGCGCGAGCGGCACAGGACGCTTAAGTGCATTTTGGCGCCGCGGCATGTGGAACGATCCGTTCATCTCGCCCGCTGGCTTCAGCGGCAGGGGCTGGCGGTGCGTCGGGCGACGGATGTGAGTTCGCGGAAAGTGTTTGATGTCCTTTTGGTGGATTGTCTTGGGGTTTTGAAGCATTTGTACGCCGCGGCCGACGCGGCGTTTGTCGGCGGTAGTTTGGTGGATCACGGTGGACAGAATCCGATTGAACCTGCCGGATTCAAAAGGCCTGTACTGCATGGGCCGAATGTTCAGAATTTTCACGCAGTGTATGCGACGTTGGATGGCGAAGGCGGCGCACTGCTTGTGCGTGACGCCGACCAGCTTCTTTTCGCACTGCGGCGCTTGTTGGAGCATCCCGAAGAAAGGCAGGAGATCGGCCGCAATGCCTTTAGCAGCCTGCAAAAACTACGGGGAGCGACACAGCATCACTTAGAATGGTTATCTCAGTTTCTCAATAAAAAATCACAGATGGAAAGGATCCAGCATGCAGATGTCCATTAAGACTTATTTCCGCCTGGTTGCCGAGGGCAAGGAACAGGGCCCGCTGGCGAAAGCTTTGTCGCCGGCTCTTTGTGTTGCGAGTGCTGCGTATGAGGTGGTGAATCGCACGGGCCGCGCGCTTTATGAGCGTAAAATTTGGAAGGGGAAGCGCTTGCCGTTGCCCGTCATCAGCGTCGGGAATTTGACGTGGGGTGGAACCGGTAAAACGCCGCTGGTAGAGTGGCTTGCCCGCAAACTGACCGATAAGGGGAAACGGCCGATGGTTCTCACGCGGGGATATGGGGCGGATGAGGTTAACCAGTTGAGACATCACATGCCCGGAATCTTGATCGCCGAAGGTCGTGACCGCTATGCTCGGGCACAGGCCATGCTTCGCGAGCATCCGGCCGATTGTGCGGTGATGGATGACGGGTTTCAGCACTGGCCGATTGTGCGTGACCTCGAAATTGTAGTGGTCAATGCCCTGCAGCCTTTTGGAAATCGAAAGCTATTGCCTTGCGGTATTTTGCGTGAGCCGCTCCAGGTGTTGAGCCGTGCCCACGTGATTGTTCTCTCGCATGTGAATCTGATCGTTCAGGCGGAGCTGCAGGCTCTCAGGGATGAAATTCGTAAACTGGCGCTCAAAGCTGAATTGGTCGAGACCGTGCTGGAGCCGCTTTTCTTCTATAAGCCGGAGAAGAAACTGCGCATTCCGATTATCAAACTCAAAAACAGCCGCGTCACCACGATTTCGGGCGTGGCCTCGCCCAAGTCCTTTCGACTGCTTTTGCAAAGCCAGCAAATTAAGCCGGCGCGCAATTTTGAATTTAACGACCATCATGATTACAGCGATCTGGAACTGCGTGAGGTTCGGCGTATCAGTGAGTTGGCCTCCATTACCGATATCATCACGACAGAAAAGGACTACTATCGCGCGCCAAAAAAGATTACAGAAATTCTGGATCCGCTTGTGCTTGCGACTCGCCTGCGCATTCTGAGCGGCGAAGGTTTGCTGCATGACAAAATCAATAGGCTTTGGGAGGCATCTGCCGCGCATGGGTGAGATGATCGACCGCCTGGCCGTCGGCCTTGCGCGGGCGCTTGTCGTTGGAATCACGCGGCTCCCCCTCCAAACGGCTGTGCGGCTCGGACGGTTCTTGGGCACGGCTATTTTTTATGTGTCCAACCGACGGCGCGTGGCGTACGCAGATCTCAAAGCTGTTTTTGGCGGACGTTTCGATGAGCGCACACGCTGGCGCATTGTCCGTAATCATTTTGCTCACCTCGGACAGGTGGGAATTGAGATGTTGTTTTTCCCGCTGCTGAACTCCGCAGATCTGATGCGGCGAATCACCATTCACCACAAAGAACGTTTTGACGTATTGATGCGTGAAAAAAAGCCGGTGGTGCTTCTCACGGCTCACTATGGCAATTGGGAATTGTTGCAGGTGATTGGCACATTGGAAGGGCGCCCGATTCATGTGCTGCAGCGCGGCCAAAAGCTAAGCCGTTTGAACCGCATGATCTCTGATCTCAGAAAAAGCAAGGGGTCGGTGGCGGTCACCCGGGGAATGGGGATGCGTGAGATGATTCGCGCTCTGCGCCGCGCGGAGCCGGTCGGCCTTTTGGGCGATCAGGATGCGGGCAAGCATGAAGGAAAAATTTTACGGTTGCTTGGGCGTAAGACAACGGTTCCCACGGGACCCTTTGAGCTCGCCCGGCGCACAGGAGCTGTCGTACTGCCCGCTTTTATTACCTCGAGTTCAGATGCCCAGCACACGATTCATGTTGAAGAACCGTTGAGTGGTTTTGATGAGGATGCGGGGCTTGAATCCGCCATGACACGCTATGTGGGCATGCTGGAGGAACGCATTTTGAGTCATCCGGAGCAATGGTTGTGGGCGGCGAAACGCTGGAAATACAGTTGGACGAAACGTCTCTTGATTCTCTCCGACGGAAAGCCCGGACATTACAAGCAATCCGAGGCACTGGCCGCGGCATTTCAGAAAATTAAAAGTCAGTATGGCCGTCCGGGGATGGAATATCCCGTGCAGACGATTTTGGTAACTTTTCGAAGCGATTGGTTGCGGCGTGTGTTCCCTGCCGCGGCTTTTTTATTGATGCCCTGGATCCAGGGGCGGGTTGCCTGGCTGGCGCCTTTTTTTAGCCCTGAGACGGCTCGTGCGATTCGTGAGGCGAGTGCGGACTTTATCATTTCGACGGGATCGAGCCTAGTGCCGTTGAATCTCTGCCTGGCACGGGAATGCCGTGCCAAAAGTCTTGTGCTGATGAAACCTTCTTTTCCATTTAATCTTTTTCGTTTTGACCTGGCGCTGATTCCCGCGCATGATCGGGGACTGGTGCCGCGCGAAAGCGTGCGCACACTGCTGGCGCCCGCAGTCATGGATGCGGAGAGGCTGCGGCAGTCCGGTGAAAAAATACAGGCGGAGTTGCGTCATCCGGGGCAGGTCAAAATCGCCGTTTTCCTGGGGGGCCCCACGCGGCGTTACCAGGTGGGCCTTGATGGCATTGAGAGGCTTGTGTCTGTTCTTGGGCGGCTAGCACCGCTCTACGGGGACTATGTGTTGACGACTTCGCGGCGTACGGCGGTCGAGGTGTCTCATTTTTTAAAACAGCGGCTGCCGAACATGACCGGGTGCCAGAGGCTTGTGATTGGGGCAGAAGACACCCGTGCGGAGGTTGCCGCCGGCATGATGGCCGTTGCGGAAATTCTGATTGTCAGTGAAGACAGTTTGTCGATGATTTCTGAGGCCTTATGGAGCGGAAAGAAGGTGTTAGTCTTGCAGCTTGCACCGCACCTTTTGCCGCGGAAGCACCGCCGTTTTTTGGAACTGCTGCTTGAAAAAAAAGCGGTGCTCGCGTCCAGCCCTGAAAATCTTGAGAATGCTCTCTCAGAGCTGCGCCGATTAGAAACGCACGGGTGGCAGCGCGCACAGGAAGAAACAATGATGCGGCGGCTCGAGGCTATTTTATGAAAACACTTCAATTGCTTCCCTCTCTTGAAGTAGGAGGGGTCGAACGGGGGGTGGTCGACCTCGCCAAGGCGATGGCTGTGCACGGACATCAAACCGTGGTTATTTCTTCCGGAGGGGCGCTTGTGCAGGAACTCCTTCGCGTTGGCGTGAAGCATTACGAACTGCCCATCCACAAAAAGTCGCTGCTCTCGCTTAAGCTGGTGCCGGTGATTGCGCAGATTATTGAGCGTGAGCAGATCGATCTTGTGCATGCGCGCAGTCGCGTGCCGGCTTGGATCGGCTGGCTGGCCGCGCGCCGCGCCGGCGTGCCTTTTGTGACAACCTGTCATGGGTACTACGCGGCACACTTTTTGAGCCGTATCATGGGCTGGGGCAAGCGTGTGATTGTGATTTCCCGCACGGTGGGGAGGCACATGATCGATGATTTTAAAGTACCTGCAGACAGAATTCGTCTTGTTCATCGCGGATTGGATCTCACCCAATTTCCGTATGTGCCGGGTCGCTACGACAAAAAACCTGCCATTTTTAGAATCATCAACGTAGGCCGGCTGTCGCCCATTAAGGGGCAGGTGGAATTTTTAAAAGCCATCCATCTTTTAAAACATAAACTGGGAGCCATTGAGGTTTTGATGGTGGGTTCTGAAGGCAAGGGGAAGACCCGGTATACCGAGCAGATCAAAGAAACCATCCGCCAGCTGGGCTTGGATTCAGAAGTTCGGTTGCTTGGAACGCGCCGCGACATTCCCGAGCTTTTGGCGTCTGCCGATTTACTGGTGCTCTCAACGCTTGTTCCGGAAGCCTTTGGCCGCGTTTTGATTGAGGCGGGTGCCGTGGGAACGGCGGTGATGGCGACGCGCGTAGGCGGGGTTTTGGATGTGATTGATCATGATGAAAATGGATGGCTTGTGACCCCACGAGATATTGAGGCGATGGCGGAGGGGATGCAGCGGCTATTGACGGATCGTCATTGCGCCAAACGTTATGCGCTCAGTCTGCATGAAAAAGTGCGGACGCTTTTTACACTGGAGCAAATGACAGCGAATACGCTCAGGGTTTATGAAGAAGTTCTCCGTGAAAAGAAAATGCTGGTCATAAAACTTGGCGCCGCCGGCGATTTGATCTTAGCCACCCCCAGTTTCCGCATGCTGCGCCGGCGCTTTCCCCACGCCACGAGGGTTCTTCTGAGCGATAAAAATTTGTGCGGGCTTGTCGCTGCCTACGGTGATTTTGATGACGTGATTTCCGTGGATCGCTAGCGCTTTCATGAGCAAGGTTATTTTTTAACACTGGCGAAGCGCCTGCGGCTCGAAGGCTTTGATGTGTCGATCGATTTACAGAATACAAAGTGGACGCATTTGCTGGCGGCGCTTGCGATGATTCGAGAACGCTATGGATTTGCCCGCGGCCGTCTCGCATTTTTGCTCAATCGTCCGGATCATGGGTTCGCGGCGGTTGAGGCTCCGGTGAGGCATCAATTTCGCATTCTTTCAAGGCTTGGCGTGACCGATTTCGACGATGCGCTTGAATTGGTCCCGTCAGAAACAGCCCAGGCAAAAGCGGCCGAGCTTTTGGGGGCGCCTGAACCTGCACGAAGATGGATCGGGCTTGTCACCGGGTCGAGTCCGGCCTGGTTGACCAAGCGTTGGCCGCTGGAATTTTTTGAAGAACTCGCCGGTTTGCTGGTGGAGCGTGCCGGCTGCAGAGTCGTTTTGTTGGGGACGGCCGAGGATGCGATTCGTACCAAAGAATTTCCAGGCACGGAGTCAGGGGTGGTTTTAGACCTGGCCGGAAAAACAACGCTGGAAGACCTTGTCGCAGTGATTCATCGGCTGGATCTGGTGGTGACGGGTGATTCTGCTCCACTGCATGTGGCGGCCGCGCTTAAGAAAAAAATCGTCAGTCTTTTTGGGCCGACGGATCCGCGGCGGCACATGCCTCCGACACCGGACGCGACCGTGTTTTGCCGCCGCTTGGAATGCCAGCCGTGTTACCAGGGAAAATGCCGCAACCCCGAAGAGCTTGCCTGTTTGCGCCGGATCACGGTGGAGGAGGTCTATGAGGCCGTGCTTAAACAATTGCGCACGGGTGTTCGCGTCTCCGCCAAAACAAGGGAAGGTTCCGGCATTCCCGGCCTCGCATGAAAATTCTTGTAGTCACTAAAAACTGGATCGGGGATGTTCTCTTTCAATTACCGGCTATCGAGGCTCTGCGCGCCGCCTTTCCGCAGGCACAAATTACCTGCATGGCTCCGCCGCGCGCTCTGGAGGTCCTGCGTGAGCATCCGGCCATCGATCGATTGATTCCGTTTGATGAGCGCACTTCTCACCGCGGAATTTTAAAAAAACTGGGACTGATCTTTCGCCTGCGCCGGGAACGCTTTGACCGTGGTTATCTTTTCCATCGGTCTAAATCACGAGCCCTGCTTTTAGCGCTGGGCGGCGTTCGCGAACGCATCGGATTTTTCAGAGACCGCTGGTTTTTTCTGACGCGGGCCTACCCGGAGCCGCAGACGCGGTTGCACCATGCGGATCAAATGCTGGAACTTTTGCAGAAGGATGGCCTCTCTGTGCCGCCAAAGGGGATCTACCGTTTTTATTATTCACCCGAGAGCCGCCAAAACGTTTGCATGTTTTTGGAAAGAAAAAAACTTGAAGAGGGAGCTTTTGCGTGCTTTCATTTAGGCGCTAACTGGGAACCCAAACGCTGGCCCCCGTCCCACTTTGCCCTCTTGGCGGATGAGCTTCACGTCCGCTTTGGCCTCGCCATTGTCATCACAGGGCATAGTACCGATCAAGCACTTTTTCAATCGGTGAAGGCGCTGACAAAGAAAGCTCGCTTGATTAGCCTGGTGGGTGGAACCACCTTGCAGGAACTTGCGGCGCTATTCAGACGAGCGTCTTTTCTTGTGACCGGAGACTCCGGACCCATGCATGTGGCGGCCGGCGCAGGCGCCCGGGTGCTGGCGCTCTTCGGTCCGACAGATCCGGCATTGACCGGACCGCGTGGTATTGGCGAATCAGAAGTACTTCGGTATGTGCCCAAAGGCTATCAGGTGCCGTGGTATGGCGTGTCGCCGGCCGAGGGTTGGCTGGAACACATTGCGCCCGCCGAGGTGCTCAAGACGTTGGAGCGTCGCGGGTGGCTGCAGGGAGTCGTGCAGACTTCGGAGCCGCTTTGCACGAAGGAAATCATTTTGGAGGGACAAGGCAACGTGCAGAGCATTTTGTTTGTGACGCTCAGCAATATTGGGGATGTGATTTTAACCACGGCCGTTTTGGCAAAATTGCGCGGTCGTTTTCCGCATGCCCGTATTACGGCGGTGACGGGGCCGCGTGCGCGCGGCATTCTCGAAAAAAGCCGGCAGATTCAGCGGCTGGTCATTTACGATAAAGCCGCCGGATTGCGCGCCAAACTTTCATTCGTTTGCGAACTTCGGCGTGAATCCTACGATCTTGTGATCGATCTACGTAACAGCGCAATGCCTTTTCTTGTTCATGCAAGCTGGCGCAGTCCTCTGCTGCGACGCTTTAAAACTAATTCTTTGCGAGCTAAACACCTAGAGCTGCTTGCGATGACAGGCGTTTCTTGCGGTTTAGAAGAGCCCTTTGATTTTTTCAGCCCGGAAGATCAAGCTTCGATGGAACAAAAACTGAAAGATTCTGGCATTTCACCCCACAGCCGGTTAGTGGTGGTCGCACCCGTGGCAGCCAGCGAACTGAAGACCTGGAGCCTTGAAGGCTATGGCCAAGTGGTGAGCGGGCTGCTTGCGCACGAAGATCTGACTCTGGTGATCACCGGCCACACGCGTGAGCGGAAAATGGCGACGCCGCTTGTTGCGTTGAATCCATTCCGGGTGCACAACCTCGCGGGACAGACCACGCTCTCAGAAACTGCCGCGTTGTTGAAAAAGGCCCGTCTGGTTGTGGCCAATGACAGTTCGATGATGCATCTGGCGCATGAGTTGGAAGTCCCAACCGTTGCTATTTTTGGACCCACGGATCATGAGCGATCAGGGTATCAGGATGAATTTTCACGTGTGGTGCGTACCGGTTCTCCGTGTTCCCCCTGTGAAAAACCGCGCTGTATTTATGACCGGCAGCATTGTTTGGAAGATTTGAAACCGAGCGATGTTCTGCGCGCCTGCGAGGAATTACTTCATGAGCCTGCCGCTGCCCGTTGATAGACCCTTACGTCTTTTAATAACGCGAGCCGACCGCATCGGGGACCTCGTGCTCTCGACGCCTATTTTTGAGGCGGTTCGACAGAAATACCCGGAAGCCTGGATTGCCTGCCTCGCTTTTCAGGAGAACCGAGAACTGATCGAAGGGCAGCCTTTTTTAAACGAAGTCATTCTGTATGACAAGAGCGGCCGCGAAAGGAGCGTGATCGGCCAGTGGAGTTTGGCGAGACGACTTGCAAAAAAACAGTTTGATGTCGTGGTGCACCTGCACTCGACCCATCGCATGCATCTTCTCACCTGGCTTGCCGATGTTCCGGTGCGCATCGGCTGGCGCCGCAAATGCGCCTGGGCTTTGACGTATTCTTTGAAAGACGGCAAGAAAGAAGGGCTCAAACATGAGGCCTCTTACAACTT
This sequence comes from uncultured bacterium, assembly GCA_964393875.1. Lineage (GTDB taxonomy): Bacteria > Omnitrophota > Omnitrophia > Omnitrophales > Aquincolibacteriaceae > JAHFHB01. The sequence goes on from CAYMUZ010000157.1 coordinate 10,228, forward strand.
TGATTTACTCGCACCGCTGAATATTGCGGTCCCTCAGATACTTCGTGCGCGGGTTCCGCTTTCTGAAAAATGCACCCAATCGCTGGAGGAATTATGCCGGCAGCTGGAGCTAGAGGCGCAGCGCCCCTGGGTGGTGCTCAGTCCCTCGGCGAGTTGTCCCTCCAAAGTGTGGCCGCCGGAACGTTTCGGCGAGCTCGCGGACAAAATAGCTGCGGCTTACCCCGTCGATATTCTGGTCATCGGTGCGCCGCCAGATCGGCCGCTGATTGAGCGGTTGTGCCGGCGAACGAAAACTAAAGTATACGATTTGGGCGGCAGGCTCACGCTGGGAATGTTGTCTGTTTTGCTGTCGCGTGCGGCGCTTCTGGTTTCCAATGATTCTGGCCCTGTGCATGTGGCCAACGCCGTAGGAACGCCCGCCATTTCAATTTTTGGACGGCGTCAAGCGGGCCTTTCGGCTAAACGCTGGGGGCCGCTCGATCCGCGCTCACGCGTGGTTTGGAAAGATGCGGGCTGTGATCCCTGTCTGGCGCACCGCTGTGAGATTCATTTTATTTGTCTTGATCGCATTTCTTCCGAAGATGTTTTCCGTGAAGTTCGGCATTTTGAAGAAAGCTTGCTTGCGGGAAAGCCGTCATGGCCTCGCTAAAGCGGGTTTTGGTTGTTCACCCCTATGGCATTGGCGATTTTCTTTTCGTGACACCGGTCCTACGCGCACTCCGATTGATTCCCACCGTTGAAAAAGTGGACCTGCTGCTGGGTTCGCGCACAAGCGAAGCGGGCCGAGCGAATCCGCATGTAGATGAAATTTTTGTGGTGGATAAAGATCTTTTTCACCGGCGCAGTGTGGGAGACAATCTAGCGGAAACGTTCCACTTAGGGTGTCAGTTGCGCCAGCGCCATTACGATCTAATGCTCGATTATTCCTTCCGCGGCGAGTACGCTTTTTTTGGGCGGACATTTTTAGGGATTCCAAAAACGGCGGGTTTTGACCGTAAACACCGTGGGGTTTTTCATTCGGTGCGGATGCGCGTCGAAGGGTTTCGTGACCGGCATGTGACAGATTATTACTGTGATTTGGCGGAACTCGCCGGAGTGCCAGTCCGTGACCGCTTTCTGGAATTTTATACACGAAAAACAGACGCAGAATCTGCGTTTCTGAAACTTCGGAAAACCGCCGGGTTGGGCAAAGGGCGCTATCTGGTTGTGGCCCCTGGGGGAGGCGAGTCCTGGGGGTGCGATGCTCACTTCAAACGTTGGCCCGTTCCTTTCTTTGCGGATCTCTCAAACCGTTTGGCGGAGCGTCTGGCCTTCGAGGGTGTGGTGATCGTCGGAAGTCCCGCTGAGAAAGAACTGTGCGGTCAGCTGGCGGCAATTCTAAAACCAACGAGTGATGATTTCTCCGGCGCATTGACTTTGGGCGAGACAGCGGCGATTATTTCAAACGCGGCTTTTTTTCTTGGCAATGATGGCGGCTTGATGCATCTTGCGCATGCCTTACGGACGCCTCTTACCGCCCTGTTTGGGCCGGTGGATCCGGCAGTCTACGGGCCGTATCCTCCGAATCCGCGTGCCCAGGCTGTTTATCATCGCGATCTAGAGTGCCGTCCGTGTTATCAGAACTTTCGCTACAAGAGCGATTGCAAGGGCAGGGAATGTTTACAAGCGCTCACACCCGAGCAGGTCTGGCGCGATCTGGAATCTTCAGGATTTATCGTTTCAACTGAACGCAGTGGCGTGATTCGAAGGCGGTAATTTCTTTTTCGTACTGCAAAGACAGTCCGATGTCGTCGAGTCCATGCAAAAGACGGTTTTTGACGGAAGACTCCATTTCGAACAGAAAGCTCTTTTCGCCCGCGCAGCTGTGGACCGTAATTTTTTGTGCTTCCAGATCCACAGTCATCTGAAGACCGGCTTCACCCGCTGCTTGAAAAAGGCTCTCCACCTCAGGCTCCGAGAGTTCTACGGTAAGTAATCCATTTTTCACACTGTTACTTCTGAAGATATCGGCAAAGGCAGGGATGCGGTCTTGGCCGTTTTGACGCCAGGGTGCGATTACGGCCTTGAATCCGAACTGCTGCACCGCCCACACCGCATGCTCGCGGCTTGAGCCGCATCCAAAATTATTTCGCGCTACAAGAATGGAAGCCTTTTGACAGGCGGGCCGATTGAGAGGAAAGTCAGGGTTGGGCGAGCCGTCGTCTTTAGTGCGCCAGTCGTGAAAAAGATGTTCGCCGAACCCAGTGCGGGCAATCGACTTCAGAAACTGTTTCGCAATAATTTGATCGGTATCGATGTTGGCGGTATCAAGAGCCACTACAATTCCGCGATGTTTAATAAAGGCATCCATTTAAAACCATTCCCGGATATCGACAAAATGACCTTCGACGGCCGCGGCGGCTGCCATTTGGGGGCTGACTAAATGAGTGCGGCCGCCTTTGCCCTGGCGTCCCTCAAAATTG
>CAYMUZ010000158.1:0-8177 GCA_964393875.1 uncultured bacterium
GTCGCCGACTGCAAAAGATCCCAAACCCGTGTTTCTTGCCCAGCGGATGGCTGCCACCCTGCATCCTGATGAAGAACCGGAGAATTTTTCCACAAAATTCCAGCGCTTCGGGCAAGCGCATCGAGTCCCACGGAATGATCCAATCCTGGAAAAGCCAATCCGGACAGTTGGATCCAAAATAAGACGTTCAAATCAAAATAAGGCCCAAGCCCCTCAGCCAGAATACCCGCGGCCTTCTTGGCTTCTACAGCCTTTGCTTCGATTTGCATATCCCGCAGTCTCTGAAAATTCTTAGAAAGATCCTCTGCGGCTGCCTCAAGCTGCTGCGATTTCACGAGCCATTGTCCCTGCCCATTCTGTTGAAAGAATAAATAGACAAGCGGCGCGAGAAGTCCGCGATTTTTAAGCAAGTCCAAAAACGGAGGATTTTCCAAAAGAATGACAACCCGACCCATGTCTTCAATTTTTGCCGGATCGGCGGGTATTCCCAAGGTGCGCAAAAGATTCAGGGTCTCCTCATAGTGCTGTATGTGCTCACCGACTTGCGCTTCCGATTTTTGTTCCCGCACAACCCATTCATTTTTCTGGATTCGCATCCATACAAAAAGCGACTTCCAATAGACCGCGAGAGCCGCTTTTTCGTCCTCATTACGGGCCAAATAATCGACGTGCTTCACAATCGCGGCATCGCTCGTCAAGGTGTAAGGGCCTTGGACAAGCGCCTTGCCTTTCATGAGGACTCCGGCCAAACGGACAAGTTTTTTCTGTTTCTGCTCGGGCGAATCTTCGGCAGCAAATGCGTACTCTGTCAGATCATCGGTGGACACATAATCCGTGACAAATTTTTCCGGGGTCATTGTCTTAGGCCATTGAGCCTGGGGGAACTTTTTCTTCAGCAGTGTCATCCGTGTAAAACGCGAGTCTGTACCAGGCAAGGGTTTTGCATGTTCCACCCAAAGAAAATTTTTATGCGCTTCGATTTTTAACACCGGGTTGCCCGGATCCACCAGCGCGTAGGCGTGATCATTACCGGAAATTTCGGGCTCCAGTCCCGCTTTGTCGTACACAAAAAAAATTCCAGGATTGAAATTTGTCGATACCTCCTCAGAGGCAGCTCCGTCCTCAAGCCCCGCCTGCCTATCGCTGAAACGGATCTGATACCGTTGGGCGTGCTCTAAAAAACGCAGGCGCAGTTTTTCTTCGAGTGGGTTTTCGCCAGCCGCCTGCGGTTGTGCGGCTAAAACAGCCGTCTGCCGCACGGTTTTAAGCAAGAGGTTGTAATAAGCCACTTGCAGCATGAAACTCTGAAATGCTTTGGGTTGGTTGGGCAGCACATTTTTGGGATGCCGAAAAATGGTGTTCTTAAAAAACGTCTCAAAGTCAAGTTCGCCCTTGATCGTGGGAGCCACCTGAGTTCTGAATTGAGCGCGCGCTTTCTTTTCAATTTCTGTAGGCTTCTTGTCCGCATATTGATCGCTAATTGTAGACATAAGACTGGCAAACGCTTCAATGAAATCGACCCAGGGTCTGGCTTCCGGATCCGTTTCCTTCAGTGCTGCGTTCTGCGCTAAAACTTCCGCCTGCTTCAAAGCCGCCGCCGTCAGCATAGCTTCAATCGTTTGTTCGAGCGCTGATTTTTGGGTCAAGGCTCGGTCCGGCGATGAAGCTCCGTCGGCGGGTTTCTTTGCGCGTACTTCAGAGCGAAGCGCACTCAGAGTTTGGCGGCGGTCGATCCAAAAAGGCGCATCGGCCGCCACGGGCATCCCAAGATTTTGGTGGGTCTCTAAAAGACTTTGAACTTCTCTTTGAACCGACCATCCCAAAGCTATTTGCATGCGTGCGCTCAGAGTAAACAAGCTCCTTTCCATATGCGCGGTTCCCAGCATGACGCGGGCGTAAAGGTTGCGATCCAAATCGCCGCGAACGTGCGGACTGATCAGGGCATAAGAAATCTTGTTTTCATTAAAAAGTGCCTGAAGGCCAGGCGTATGAAATCCGCCCGTCACTAGAATGACGGGGCGTTTGCGGCCGACAAAAGCACGTTGAATGGATTGAATAAAAGCCCTATCGCGAAATTTCATGAGCGCGTAAAACCGCCAGGCGCGTCTGAAAACCGTTTGAAAATCTGACGAAGATCCGCGGCATAGTCGGGAAAACCTTTTGCGATGTTTCCTCACCTGTTCCCATTCGAGGGGGGTCAATTCGAGGTCGATTAGTTTTTCAAGCAGTGCTTGATCCCGGTACTTCCGGAGGAGAATTTTTTGGGCGGGGGTCTTGGCCGTTTCATTCTGCAATTTGTCAAAAAGTGCGTCCACTTCGCTAAAAAGATTCCGGGAGTCAAGTTCCGCTTCGATGGTTTTAGCAAGAAGTGTAAAGAGGACATAGGGGTAGTCCCCAAACGAAAAGCCTTTCGGCATGGAAACAGAAAGAAATTCTTCCGTCAGTTTCCTAGGAGGAGCCCCTTCGTCATTGCGAGCGTCGTGAACAGCCAGGAGTTGCCAAAATTTCTCGGAAGGACGAACGCCATGTGCGCGACTCCATCGCTGCAGTGCTTGTATTTCATGCTTTAATTTTTTAGCATTCGAATATTTTCTGGCTTCGCATAGCATGGCAAGGCGCGTCAGCTGGGGCCAGTCGAATTGGGTCAAAGGGCTTCGGAAGTTAATTTTTAGATTTTTTTCGGCGGACTTTTGCAGCTCCTCAAGAAGAGCTGTGGCGGACCTGCGGCCAAAATGGAATGCGCTCCAAAGCGCCATCACTTCCTCAAGCTCTTTGGAAAAAACACTTGCGGCCTCTTGATCAAGCGCCCCGCGCAGTGCTTCAAGCGTCTGGTGATTCTCTCCCTTGTGCAAAAAAATGGCTTTAAGGTGCCGGTAAGCCCTGCGGTAAAGGGCAGTGTCTTCAATGCCCGCGCCGTGGATCCCCCGGGGGTTGAGCGCTAAATCAACGCCGGTCAGCTGTCCTTTTTCCGTCAACGCCTCAAGCAATTTTTGGTTTTGGGTGGACACTGCAGAAAACCGCAAAAACTCCGGGTGCAGTTCCCCTGCAGCGCCTTCGGCGAGGACTAAATCTGCTCCATAATGCTGTTGGAGATATTTTATAATTTTCGCGGTGGTCCGAGTCGTTTCGGGATGGGCATGAACGGTTTGAAGATGAAAGACGAAAGGCTGATTGGTATTTTTGAGATCCGAGTATGCTTCGATGCGTCCTAAAAATTCAGGTAAAAATAGCTCGACTCTTGGAGTTTCAGACACCGGCCCAGGCGCAAAAAAAAGAGCCGGATCCGCATGGGCTAAGTCACTGGTCAGAAGACAGATAGAAATAAAAAGCGCGAGGAATCGTTTCATATTCCCTTCCCACTAAAAAAACAGTTTTTAAAAAGTCATCGTAGTTAATAAAACTTACCCTACGATGGGGTAATTGTCAAAAAAATAGGCAAAATAGCAGATAACAATGATAAGCGATGACGAGAGAAGCTAATTTTTGATAGGGTTGAACTTGGTTTTATGCAGACTGGGCGAGAACGCGGGCGGTCAAGGCTTCCAGCAGGGCTTTCGCAGCCACCGCGTTGAGAGTCAGCGAATTGGGCCGGGTCCCATTTCCCAGCACAAGGCCTTCGAAACCCTGCGCCCAAAGCTGACGCAGTAATTCATTTTTAAGTTCTGCCGGCTGTGTTCTCAGGCCCGGATTTGCCTGCAAAATAGAAGCCTGGGTCTTGAGCGCACGGCCCACTAAAAACCCTAAAAATTCTAGGGTGCGGTGATCGCGGCGAATCTGTTCTAAACCGGAAATCTCAAGAGGCAAAAACATATCCGCAATGCTGCCGTGATAATCGGTTAAAAGAGCCGTTGGAACCCACGTCTGATTATTGCGCAGTTCATGCTCCTGACTGAGCCGCACATCACGCGGCTTGATGCCAAGCTCTACAATAACGCGGGCCTCTAATTCTTCCTCAAAACGGCCGCCCTGTATTAAAAACTCGCTGACTTCACCTCGGTTAAAGGCCCGGACAAATCCCCGGTTAAAAGCAGGCATGAGACGCGCATCCAGTTTCTCGGGCAGAACCGCCGCAATGGCGACAGGCAGCTCCACTTTGCCGGTAATGGCAAGCCCCTCCAGGACTTGATCAAAAGCGTGTGCCAACAGCGCCTCCGCCTCGGCCTCTGCGGCGCTCACAAGCGTCTCAGCGCCATCGCGGCGATACGAGGCCACCATTAGCGCGCCGTCCCCCGCCCGGGGGCGGCGCCCCAGGGCCGGGGCCTGATCATTCAGAGACACGCGGGGGCCAGGATAAGCCGCCAAAGCAAGGGTGCGGGGAGCTTTTTCTGAAGAAAGCACCCGGCTTTTTTGAATATCTGTACGTACTTCTGACCTCGACAAAGAATCCACGCGGTCTTTTAGAATGGCTTGGCGTTCCTGGTATTGAGTAAGTTTTGGCCGGGCCGCTTCGGGTCCTATAAGTACCTGAAAAGCGGGATACGTTGCGACTGAAGGAATAACTTCGGACAAATATTTCCTAAACCATTCAAACTGTTTATAGCCATCGAGCAATACCTCCAAGTGCGTTTCTTTATGAATCTCGTCAGAAGTCACAAAGTATTCCCGCAAAAGCCTCTGAACAATGGTTCCGCGCAAAGCATTCAAGCGATTCTCCAAATCCGATTCTTTGACAGCGAGACGAAGAGCGAATGCTGCGGTATCGAGATTGCCGAGCTGTTCGCTCAGGACCCGCCGCGAATAAGAATTTTGAATATAAACCGTCGCAATTTGATGACTGAATTTTTCTCGAGTGCCAAAAGTGGCCGGGTCCCCCTTGAAGTATGTCTCAAGAATCGTCTGCATGTCCCCCCTAATATTTTTTGGAAAATAATTAGCCGCATCTCCAGAACTCTCAGTCTCCACGGTGGGACCAAGACCGTCAATCAACGCCTGTGCTTCCTCTCGCGTCAGGGTCTTCACTTCAATCGACGAGAGGGCTTTCACCGTTTCTCCGGCCGATACGCTCAGAATTTTCGCGCCCTGGCTCCCTTCCATACTCAAGCGATGCCCATCGGGTGAGGAAATGACCGGCTGCAGACTGGCGACACGTATAAACCCGGGCCGTCCCGGTGTTTCTCCCGGGACCCAAAGTGTAAGGTGCGCATAGGGTGCTATTTTCTGGCGTGAGATATAAGTCTGACCGGTCGTGTGGTTAAAAAAAACGGCCGTGACCCAACCATCTTTATCCGCCTTTAAGTGGGTATAGTTAATTTCGAAGGGTCTATTTCCGAGTGGGGTTAATCGGTGCAAATCTTGCGCAGGACCTATTGCCGAGGGCTCATGTTCCGTGGGAATTCGGTCTTTATCGATTTGCCAAAACTGGCTTCCCGGAACGCCCACTTCCCAATCTTCCTGCAGCCCCGGCAAATCGAAGGCGGTATGGATACCTCCGCCGATTCTCAATTCCTCATTGCCCCAGTTTGTAATTTCACGTTCGGTGGTTAGGACAGAGCCCCGCAGCGTATGCGTGAGAGTTTCCCAATAATCTCCGATTTTGAGAAGATCCTCGGGATGTTTCCTTGAATCAAGCCGCAGAGTGATCGAAACACCGCCGGATTCATTCGCTCCTGCACTGACGACATCCCATTCGGCCTTATTACCCAAGCCATGCAGAGTATGGGGGCCTGTCTGCGGATCCGGCCAAAGGCGAGCGAGCGGGGACGTCTTTAAATCAATGTCACCGCCCGGCAGGCGTAAAATGCCATCCTTAACACGGCTTGAAGAGGGCGTCATCACCGTATTGATTCCGGGTTCCTGAGAAAGTATTTCCTGCCCCCCCACAACCAGAGAAAGCGTCTTTGCGCCGTGCGTGTCGGTTCTAAATGAATTTTGAGAGAGCGGATCGGTCAAATGATAGACCCGCGAATAGGGCAATCCTTTTTTCCAGAGAGCCGTGTATTCATCGGCTTTTGCCCGCAAAAGTTCGATGATCGCGCCAATATCACTCGCAAAACTTCTCTGCAACTCAGCCCAATCATGCGAGCCCTCTAACTCCTGCACCACCGCGCCGACAATCGTTGTGGAAGCCCCTTGGGGTATCCGCGCCAAAGCCGCCTTTACCTCCCGGTCGTCGATGGCGTCAGACCCTATCAGTAAAAAATTTTCTAGAACGGTTGCGGCTTGTCTCAATCTGGGTGCCAATTGATGCAAGTAGGGGGTAAATTCCGGTGGAATGTAAACTTTTCCGTATTCCTCAGGAAACAACTCGTCATAAGTGGCATACATACCAATTTGGCTGATCAACCCCACGCGAACGGCCCTTTTGAGAGGGGTTGCTTTAAAAGCATCACTGCCAAGCTGCTCCATTTGAGCAAGCGCTTCCTGGGTAATACGCATCAGGCCGTTGAGCTGTTCCGGGGTGAGAATCGCGGAATCTTCTGACTCAATCCTACGCACTTCGGAGCGAGGAAATACAGATGGCATGGGAGTGGGGACAACCCCGTTGATGTAATTGGGGGGGACTTCAACTTGGTCACCCAGACCCAGCAGCTGTAGCAAAACCGCCTTCATGACCGGCAGCGTCGTTTCGGCCACGCCCTTGGCGGCGTCTTCCGTACTGGCCAGCATGTGATTTGTCACAATAAACCGATCGGGATATTTGGCAATCATCTCGCGATAAAAATCGCTGATGTCCGCATCTACAACATAATATCCGTGACGGATTTCAAAAAACTCGGCCCAAAAAGCCGGATCCGCAGTCACCAGATTTTCGCGTGACGTATTGATGATCAATCGCAGGTTAGGGGCTTTTTTCAATTTTTCAAGCGTCAAGACCGGTTCTTTGCCTTCTTCCGCCATAAGGACAAGAATATCCCCGGAGGCCAAAACGTCCTCTTCACTGACATAGTGGACGTTCAGCGCATTTGCGGCGGTTTCGTTACTACGGTATTTAGCATTAGATGGACCTTCCCGGTAGGCTCGCGATGTGGCTAGGACCTTAAAATCAAGGCCGGCAATATTCCGTCTTAGTTTGAAAAGTTTTTCCGCATAGAGTCGGCCAGAAGTGCCGAACCCGATCATGCCCATTGTTTTCCCGCCCAGAAAACTTACACGGCGGGTCGTTGCTTCCGGACTGTGCCCTTCAAAAAGCATTTGAGCCTGCGCTGGAAGAACATCCCCGCGCTTCTTTTGGCGGGAACTTTCTACAGCAGCCGAAAATTGGCTGATCGGAAAATCAAAGAGATCTTCAGGCCGGATTATTTCGGAAAGCACTGCCGCGGGAACGGACCCAAAACTTTTTTCAGCTCCCACCAAAGTGAAAAGAAACGCACCGTTAGCCACGGAACGCTGATTGCCGTCTGTCCGGACAATCGAAATGCCGGCCTTGGCCATGTCCTCAGGTCTGGCGTTTTGAACATCCGCACCGCCGCGAATCGCCACTTTTGTTTTTGCCGCAGCGATCACAGGAAGAATATCTCCGGCATCAAACTGTGGCTTTCGAAAATCTAGACCAGACCGAAAGAAAATAATATCAATGGGTTCGGTTTGCTCTGTGAGAAAGTTGGTAAAGCGCAAGCGGGTTGCGGCATCTTTGCGAATGCCGTCCCCGATTCCCCAGGTAGATTGATCAAGAAGTTCAACACGCCCTTGAAAAGGTGCTTGCCGCGTTAAGGCCTGAATCTGTTCAGCGGCATCTCCTTCGGGCTTATCCGCCAGAAGAATCCTGATCGGTCCGCGCCTCACTTGCGAAACGTCCTCTGTGCCATCGTCCCGCGTTGGTACCCGCATTTCTGAGCGAGGCACCGTCGAGTTCAGAACCTTTGTCTGCATTTCCAAACGGCGAGCGTGTCTGTTGCGCGAAGCGCTTTGGCGGGCGGGTGCTAAAGGGTAACGAGACACAGGGACGGAGAATCCGGGCACTACCACACCGGGACCGGCAAAGGGGGCGATATGGGTGGCGCCTTTCAAAAGGCTGAGAACGTTGGTTTCATTAAGCACACCTTGGGAATCAAGATGTTTCATGCCATCCACGAGGCGCTGAATATTACGCTTCCAGCGAATCAATAAGTCATCCTGCGCAGCGGGTGAAACCTCCTCTAAAAAGCGGCTGTAAGCCTTCAAATCTGTCACGCGGCCTTGACTGGAAAGATCACGGATCAATTGGTCGCGCCATTCTCGAAGCAGCGGAGAATTTGTTA
>CAYMUZ010000159.1:0-19484 GCA_964393875.1 uncultured bacterium
AACAAGATTGAAATAAATCTGGCGTTTGCGCCCAGTCCTGCGTACTCGCAGGGCGGGCGGTAATTTCTAGGACATTAAAACAAACAAGATTGAAATAAATCTGGCGTTTGCGCCCAGTCCTGCGTACTCGCAGGGCGGGCGGTAATTTCTAGGACATTAAAACAAACAAGATTGAAATAAATCTGGCGTTTGCGCCCAGTCCTGCGTACCCGCAGGGCGGGCGGTAATTTCTAGGAACCGAAAAGCTTGTGCTTCACAGACCTTCCGTAAAAGCCGATAATAATCGGGTCATGACTTCTAAGAAACCAACCCGTTCAAAAAAAATAATAACCTCTAAAAATCAGCCCGTCAGCTTGCCGCCCGCGGGGTATATCGTTTACGAGTGGGATATCAAAAACCGCCGCGTTTCTTTGAGTGGAGACTGCCGGGCACTTTTGGGATTTTCCGCAGAAGAGTTGAAAGGCTCTTGGGATTCCTGGTGCGCGCGAGTCCATTCGGAAGATCGCGACGACTATCGCAAAGAGGCCGAGCGCTCGTCTTCTGCGGCATCTGCTTTTCATCTGGAATATCGTATTCAAAAAAAAGACGGTAGTTATCTGACGGTTCAGGATGAAGGTCGTTTTGTGACGGGTGGCGATGGAACGAGCCTGCGCATGGCGGGACTGCTTCTGGATATCACCGAAAAAATAAAAATTCAGCAGGTATTAGATCAAAAGACCGAGGAAATTCAGCGCGCACACCGCGAGCTTCAATCGGCCGAGGTCCGTATCGGACAGGCTGAGAAAATGGCGGCGCTCGGAACGCTTCTGGCGGGCGTGACGCATGAATTGAATAATAAATTCGCACCCATCCTCGGCTATGTGGAATTACTCGAGATGCGTGAGAAAGATCCGGTGAATCTACAATACTTGAAGACGATTGAGGATGCTTGTGTGCACGCCAAAGCCATTGTGGCCGATCTGCTTGCTTTCTCGCGGCCGAGCAAAAATGAGAACAGACCCTTTTACTTAATGCGTCCGATTGAAAATGTGCTGCGACTTTTGCACCCTGAAATTTTGAGACGCGGTGTGCGTGTGAAATTGGAGCAGGATGACCGATTTTTGGCGGTGCGCGGTGATGAGAAGCAAATGGGACAGGTTTTTTTGAATGTATTTAAGAATGGCATGGATGCGATGGAGGGTACCTGTGAAAAGGTTTTGACGGTTTCCTTGTATCAGAAAGAGTCCCTGGCGGTTCTTGCGATCAAAGATACTGGAAGCGGAATACCGCCTCAGATTGTTGGGCAGATTTTCGACCCTTTTTTTACAACGAAAAAAGAAAACCGCGGAACGGGTCTTGGGTTGACCGTCTCCCACGGGATTGTTCAACATCATGGGGGGAAGATGACGGTGAAGTCTCAGCCCGGTCAAGGAACGGAGTTTACGATTTGTTTGCCGCTGACAAACGCGGTGCCGCAATCAGATTTAACGCATCCTCTTGATATGGGGGATACCCCCAGCGAGAGCATCAGGAACAAAAGAATTTTGATTGCCGATGACGATTTGACGATTTTACAACTCCTAGAATCTGCGATTCAGAGGTTTGGGTTTAGCCAAATCAAAACGGTTGCCACCGGTGAAGAAGCACTCAATGTGCTTGCTCAGGAACCGTATGATCTGATTCTGGCGGATATCCGTATGCCAGGCATCGGCGGGCTCGAGCTTTACAAACGGATTGCCGAGAGTTATCCGGAGTTAAAAGCGCGTATGATTATGATTACCGGAGATAGTTTTGAAGCGAGGGCACAGGATTTTTGGATGCAGCACGAAGTGCCCTTCATCCTGAAACCCTTCCATCTTGGGACACTGCGCAAACTGATTTTAAATACACTCGGCAGTCCCATGAATTCCGACCCTGCTGTATGAAAAGACAGCTCTCCGTGCGTAGAGCGTTGTTTCTGATTTGTGCCGTAACTCTCATGGCGCAGGGCTGTATTTCTGCCGGGAAAAAGCAAACAGGCCCTTCCGCAGAGGTGTCACAGCCCACCCTCTTGACCCAAGAAGCAGATAGGGGCCGCCAAATTCATCAGCAGATCCTCGCATCGTTTTACATTTATTCGGATCCTGCGGTCAATGCGTACCTCGCGGGCGTTTTGAACCGAGTGAGCGCACACGCTGAAAGACAAGATCTTTCTTATCAGGCGACGCTGCTCTACAACGACAAAATTTTTGCAACATCAGCTCCTGGCGGCGGGATTTATCTGACCACGGGGCTGCTTCATTTTCTTGAAAATGAAGCCCAATTAGCGGGGGTGTTGGCGCATGAAATTGCGCAGCTGCAGTATCGTGACCCCAGCCACTCAGAAGCGCGTAAAACCGTACAGCAGGTGACTCAAGCGGGAGCGATGGTTTCGTCGGCTTTTGGTTCGATTGGAGCCCTGGCGGCGCTTGGTTTTATCGCCATGAATTCGGCAGCAACTCCCCACCCTCTTTCCCTTGAGAAACGTGTCATCGCTGCCGATTCGCTGGCGCTGCAATACCTCGTAGAAGCGGGATACGATCCCCAAGCTTTGATCGATGTGACAGAGAAGTTTTTACGGGCTGATTCGGTCCTGATGCCCTACTTTTTTGATTATGCTAAGGTGAGACCCCTCACCGAGCCGCGGCTATCTGCACAGCGCAAGCATTTCAATCGACTGCCGGTGGGAGACTCAAAATTGACAACTGGTTACCAAGCCTACCGCGAGGCCATGAGTGCAGTGAGAGCCTAATCTCTGCCTTGTCAACCGACTGCATCTAGAGTAGAATCCTCAGCCTTTGTGAATCAAAAAGATTTATTGCGCCCTTAGCTCAGTTGGTAGAGCAACTGACTCTTAATCAGTGGGTCGAAGGTTCGATCCCTTCAGGGCGCACCAAACCTTTATGGTTTGGTACTGCCCCGTCACGGACTACGGATGTCCGTGTACGGTGCTTGCACAAAACCTTATATGGTTTGGTACTGCCCCGTCACGGACTAAGGATGTCCGTGTACGGTGCTTGCACCAAACCTGCCATGCGGCTATGGCGAAATTGGCAGACGCGCAGGACTTAGGATCCTGTTCCGTAAGGAGTGGGGGTTCAAGTCCCTCTAGCCGCACCAAACCTTATATGGTTTGGTACTGCCCCGTCACGGACTAAGGATGTCCGTGTACGGTGTCTGCACCAAACCATAAAGCTTTGGTACTGCGCAATCACCGCCCAAGGATGGCGGCAGCATCCAATTCATGCGAATTTTGCACTACTTTGGCACGGCGGGTGAAAAGATTTTATAACCCCTGCATTGACAAAGAAAACTACGTTTTTTACAATACCCCTTTTCCATCACAACGTTTGCGAGTGTAGCATAGTGGTAATGCTCTGCCTTGCCAAGGCAGCTACGAGGGTTCGATTCCCTCCACTCGCTCCACTTAGTGTAACTACTCAAAAATTTGGAGTCAGGTGGTTTTTATTATGTCCGATGTTCAGACCTTCAAAGTTTCTGTTAAAGACGGCAAGGCGAGCGAGAAAATTTTAAGCATCCAGGTGGACGGTGAGAGCATCAGCAAAGAGTATGATGCCTTTTACCGCTCTGTCGAACCGCGAGCAAAAATTCCCGGTTTTCGGCCGGGAAAGGCGCCGCGCAAAGTGCTGGTGATGCATTACGCACAGGAAGCTCGGCAGGAAGTCCTTAAGCATTTAATCTCCGATTCTTACCGCTGGGCCCTGGAATCTAAAGAGATCAAACCGCTTTTGTCTCCTCAGATCGACGAAGTGCAATTCGATGACAAGTCGCTTTCGTATAAAGCATGGGTCGAAGTGCGGCCCAAGATCAAGCTTTCGCGTGTGGAGGGGCTTTCGGCCAAAAAAGAATCCGCTGCAGTGAAACCCTCCGAAGTGGATGACCAGCTAAAACGCATTCAGGAATCACAGGCGCGCTTTAAAGGGGTGGAAGATCGCGCCGCTCAAATGGGGGATTGCCTCATTGTCGATTATGTTTGCACAGTCGATGGGCGCGAAATTGAAAACCGAAAAGAAGACTGGCTTGAAATTCGCGAGGAGGAGTTTTTGAAAGGGTTCTCAAAACAGTTGGTCGGTGTGCGGCCCGGTGAGATGCGTGAAGTACGAGTGGCTTTTCCCGAGCAGTCCGGGCGTGAGGAACTGCGGGGTAAGGAAGGCGTTTTCCGTGTGCAAGTCAAAGAAATTAAGGCGAAAGATTTACCGCCCCTCAACGATGATCTTGCCAAGGATGCCGGGGAATATCAAACACTGGCTGATTTGAAAGCGAAAATCGAAAACGATTTACGCGTGTCCAAAGAATCTGAAGTAGAAGCGGCTTTTGAAAAAGCTCTTTTGGAGGAGCTCGTCAAACATAACAAACTCGAGCTTCCCAACCGGCTTGTTGAGCAAAGATTGGAATATCTTTTGGGGGAGGCTCGCCAGAATTTTCTGAAGCACCAGGGCCGTGAAGAGGATTTTGAAAAACGGCGCGCTGAAATAGCCAAAGAGTTGCAGCCTGAGGCGGTGCGCCAGGTGCACGTGGCTTTTTTGCTGGATGAAATCGCGGGGATTCAGAAAATTGAGGCAAGTGAAGAAGATCTTCAGAACAAATTAAAAGAAATGGCGGGGCGGTTTGGCCGGTCTGTCGAAGAGGTCGAGCAATACTACTCAGACCGTGAGGATGCCCGCGAAAATCTCAAAGAACTGATTCGTACTGAAAAGGCTATTGTGTTTATTAAACAGAATGCCAAGCAGAAATAAGGAGGCAATGATGAGCGGTTATATGGTTCCGATGGTCATCGAGCAGACAGGCCGCGGTGAACGGGCTTACGATATTTACTCCCGCCTCTTGAAAGACCGCATTGTGTTTATCGGCACTCCGATTGATGACACGATTGCCAATCTCATCATCGCACAAATTCTTTTTTTGAACATGGAGCAGCCTGACAAAGATATCAATGTGTATATCAATTCGCCCGGCGGATCAGTCACGGCAGGGCTTGCGATCTATGACACCATGCGGTTTGTCAAATGCGATGTGGCCACTTATTGCGTCGGGCAGGCGGCTAGTATGGGCGCGTTGCTTTTAACCGCCGGAACTAAAGGGAAACGTTTCTCATTGCCCCACTCTCGCGTTATGATCCATCAGCCGTGGGGTGGTGCTCAGGGAAGTGCTTCCGATATTCACATCCAAGCCCAAGAGATTCTTAAGTTAAAAGAAGAATTGAACCGGATTTTGGTTCAAAATACCGGACAGCCTCTGGAAAAAATTGAAAAAGACACAGATCGTGACTATTTCATGAACGCCGAGGAAGCAAAAAACTACGGCATTGTGGATGAAGTGATCGCGACTCAAAAAGATCCGTCGGCCGGGAAATAAGTTAACCCGCAGGAATTCTATCATGAGAAAAAATGTTTTGCTCGCCCCGGGGCCGACGCCGCTTCCCGCGGAGGTCCGTGCTGCGTTGGCGCTTCCCATCATTCATCACCGCACACCGCAGTATCGCAGTATTTTTGGGGATGTTTCTGAACGCTTGAAAGGCGTTTTTTTGACCCAAAGGCCTGTCTACACTTTCACAGGTTCAGGCACAGCCGCTATGGAGGCGGCTCTGGTGAACTTCCACAAGGCCGGGGATACCCTTCTGGTCATTGAAGGCGGCAAGTTTGCAGAACGCTACACGGAGATTGCTCGAGCCTTCGGTTTGAAACCACAAGTTTTAAAAGTGGAATGGGGTACCGGAGTGGATGCGGCACAGGTTGAAGAGGAGCTGAGAGTCAATCCGGGCATTCAATCCGTTTGTGTCCAATTGTGTGAGACATCCACTGCCGCATTGCATGATATTCGTGCGTTGGGCAAAGTGGTCTCGAAGACGGCAGCACTTCTAATCGTGGATGGCATCTCCGGGTTGGGTGCAGACCGTCTTGAAACAGATGCTTGGGGCGTTGATCTGGTCATTGCAGGCTCGCAGAAAGCACTTATGCTCCCGCCGGGGCTGGCTTTTTTAAGTGTCAGTGAGAAGGCTCGCAAGCGATTGGAAACTGCAAATTTGCCGCGTTTTTATCTGGATCTTCGGCTTTATGAGAAAGCGATGAAGGATCAAGACACCCCTTTTACGCCGGCCATCGGCCTGGTCATCGGATTGGCGAAAGCACTTGATTTGATCGAGACCGAGGGAATTCAAAATGTTTTTCGCCGCTGCGAAGAGATGGGCGAGTTTACGCGCAGTTTGTTTCAAAAGATAGGGCTGGAAATTTTCTCAAAGGCGCCCTCAGCAACGGTGTCTGCCGCGTTGATGCCTAAGGGGGTTGACGGAGAAAAAGTGACGTCGATTATGCGCGATGAAAAAGGGGTCACTTTAGCGGGTGGGCAGGGGCACTTGAAAGGGAAGATTGTCCGTGTGGCGCATATGGGGGCGATTCGCAGGCAGGAAATCGAAGAGGGAATTCGCGTGTTGGCAGAGACCCTTCGTGAAACAGACGTCAAAGTGGGCCAGGGAGTGTCGTTATGAAAATTCTGGTATGTGATCCGCTTGGAAAAGCGGGGATGGCCGTTTTAAAAAAAGATAAGAGTGTCAGTGTCGATGAACGCCCAGGCCTCAAGCCTGAGGAACTTAAAAAAATTGTAGGGGGTTATGAGGCATTGATCATTCGCAGCAGCTCGCACATCTCGCGTGAAATCATTGAGCAGGGCAAAAAACTGCGTGTGATTGGTCGGGCGGGAGTGGGCGTTGACAACGTGGATCTCGAAGCGGCTACGCAGAGAGGTATTATCGTCATGAATACGCCGGCTGGAAACACGATTTCTACGGCCGAACATACGTTTTCGATGTTGATGGCCTTGTCACGCAATATTCCTCAGGCTTGTGAATCGGTCAAACGAGGCGAATGGAAAAGGCAGCAGTTTCTCGGCGCGGAACTCAACCGCAAAGTCATCGGTATTATCGGGTTTGGACGAATCGGGCGAGAGGTCGGCAAACGGGCTTCTGCGTTTGGCATGAGAGTGCTCGCCTTTGATCCTTTTATGACGGCCGGTGTCGTGCAGGAGTTTTCAGTAGAGTTTGTGGATCTCCAGAAGCTTTTGAAGCTTTCTGATTACATCACAGTTCATACGCCGCTCGTGCCGGAGACAAAACATATTCTCAATGAAAAGACACTCGCTCTTTGCAAAAAAGGCGTGCGACTCATTAACTGTGCGCGCGGTGGAATTATTGATGAGGCGGCCTTGTATGCCGCCCTGTGCGCCGGTAAAGTGGCGGGCGTGGCACTGGATGTTTTTGAAAAGGAGCCGCCGGCGGCCGATCAGCCGCTTCTAAAACTTCCACAGGTGATTTGCACGCCGCATCTTGGCGCGGCGACGCAGGAGGCACAAGAGAGTGTTGCTGTGGACGTTGCCCATCAGGTGTTGGATGCGTTGCATGAACGCGCGATCAAAAATGCAGTGAACATGCCGAATATGGATTCTGAGTCTCTTAAAGTGCTGCGGCCGTGGTTGACGTTGGCAGAGAAAATGGGGCGTGCGTACACGCAGCTTTTTGGCGGCAGTGTTCAGAAGGTCAACGTGACTTACGGGGGTGAGATGACGAACTACAGTTTGGCACCGCTGACCATTGCGCTTCTCAAAGGCCTGCTTGCCCCGGTCTGCGGCGAAACGGTCAATTATGTCAACGCGCAATCGCTGGCCAAAGAGCGCGGAATTACCGTCAACGAGAACAGAACGAACCAGGCCGAAGATTTTTCAAACTACATCCAGCTGCAAGTGGAGCAAAACGGGGCTGTGGTGGACATGATGGGGTCGGTCTTTGGCAACAAACACTGCCGCATTGTCCGCATCAATGATTTTGTGGTGGATGTGGAGCCCTTCGGCACGCATATTTTTATTAAAAATGAGGATCAGCCTGGGGTGGTCGGAAAAGTCGGAACCATTTTGGGCAGTCATAAGATCAACATTGCAGAACTATCGCTTGGGCGTGTGAGCAAAGGCCGTAAGGTTTATGCCATGACCATTATTAAAACCGACAGTGATGTCCCCGATGCCGTCACACGTGAAATCCGGAAGTTTCCCCCGATTCTGGATGTCAAGATCGTCAATCTATGAACCGCATTTTAATCGGCGCACAGTGGGGCGATGAGGGCAAAGGCAAGATTATTGATATTCTTGCGGCCGAGAGTGACATTATTGTTCGTTATCAAGGCGGTAATAATGCGGGACACACGGTTAAGTTTGGCCAAGAAAAATATGTTCTGCACCTTATTCCCTCCGGTATTTTACATCCGCGCAAGGTGTGTGTGATCGGCAATGGGGTTGTGCTTGACCCCGAGGCGCTGTTTGAAGAAATCGGCATGTTGAAGTCCAAAGGCGTTCGCGTGGAAGGCCGATTGTTTATCTCTGAACAGGCACACTTGATTTTGCCTTACCATCGCATTCTGGATGCTTTGCGTGAAGAGCGGCTTGGCAAAAGCGGCATGATTGGTACCACCAAAAAAGGGATTGGCCCGTGCTATGCGGACAAAATGGCACGGCTAGGTCTTCGTGTCGGGGATCTGCGGCATCAGAACTATTTTAAAAACAGGTTGTCGAAGGTGCTTGAAGAGAAAAATGAAATTCTTCAGAAAATTCATGGGCATCCCGGTCTTGAATTTTCAAAAGTTCTGGCGCTTTGTATGAAATACCGGGCGCGCTTGCTGGAGTACGCTTGCGACACTCCCCGCTATTTGTTTGAGGCCGTGAAACGGAAAAAGAGGCTTTTGTTTGAAGGCGCCCAGGGAACGCTGCTGGATGTGGATCACGGGACTTACCCTTTTGTCACCTCCTCGAACGCGACGGTGGGCGGCGCGTTGATCGGCTCAGGCGTCAGCCCGACGGTGATCGATGGTGTGATCGGCGTCATTAAGGCTTACACCACGCGCGTGGGAGAAGGCCCATTTCCGACGGAATTTTCCGGAAAAATGATGGAGTTGATTCGTAACCGGGGCGAAGAATTTGGCTCGACGACTGGCCGTCCGCGCCGCTGTGGATGGTTTGATGCGGTGATTGCTAAGCATGCGGTGCGTATCAACGGCCTCACGGAAATGGCCGTCATGAAACTCGATGTGCTTTCCGGATTGCCTGAAGTGAAGGTGGCGACCGCTTATCAAATTAAAGGTAAAACGGTGCGGGACTATCCCCATGCGACCGTTGAGTTGGTCCAGGCCAAGCCTATTTATGAAACCTTGCAGGGGTGGAGTGAAGACATTTCTTCTGTGCGCCGCTGGCATGATTTTCCGCCGCCGGCCAAGCGCTACTTGAAACGGCTTGAAGCTCTACTAGAAACCCCTGTCAAAATTGTCTCCGTTGGAAGTAAACGCGAACAAACTATTTTTCTCTAGGGGTCCTTGTGCTGATAAGCAAACCCAATATTCCCGCGCACGTGGCTATCATCATGGATGGCAATGGACGCTGGGCCCAAGCGCGCGGGCTTCCCCGTATCAGCGGACATCAAAAGGGTGTTGAGCGGGTTGAAGAAGTGATTCAGGCGGCTCCTAAAATTGGCATTCGCTATCTCACCCTCTACGCTTTTTCTAAAGAAAATTGGCAGCGGCCGCGTGAGGAAGTTTCTTTTTTGATGGACCTTTTAGCCCGGTATCTTGACCAGAAGCTTGAGGAAATGAAGCGCAATAATGTTGTCTTTAACACGATTGGCCATCCCGAGGATTTGCCGGCGCCCATTCGTGAGAAAATTGTGCGCAACATCGAAGAGACGCGGCGCAATACAGGGCTGGTCGTTACCTTTGCGTTCAGCTACTCGGCCCGTGCTGAAATCACAGATGCCTGCCGGCAAATTGCTGTCAAAGTCCAAAAAGGGGATCTCACCCCCGAATCTATTTCGGAAGAAACTTTGTCCAAGCATCTGTATACCGCGGGTATCCCCGATCCTGATTTACTGATTCGAACCAGTGGAGAGATGCGAATCAGCAATTTTTTACTCTGGCAGATTTCGTACTCAGAACTGTATGTGACCGACAAATTTTGGCCTGATTTTTCACGCGACGAATTTGTCAAAGCGATCGAGGCTTACCAACACCGTGAGCGACGATTTGGCCGTACAGGCGTGGCATGATAGAAAAGCAAAATGCAATGATGAGTGGAATGAATCAGCTGGGCAAGAGGCTTTTTTCCTCGGTCTTCTTTGTCTCAATCAGCCTCTTGGCGATTTTTGGGCCGCACTGGTTTTTTATGCTGTGTGTGCTCGCCCTGACGGGATTGGCATTGTTTGAGTTTTATCAATTGGCAGAACTCAAAGGAGTGCCGATTGCCAAAGAGATTGGTGTGGCGTGCGGCCTTCTCATGCCGTTTGCAATGCGTCTTTCGCTGGACGGCCTTTTTCTGATTCTGGCCTGCCTGCTCATATTCACGGTTTATTTCAAACCGGGTAAGCGTGAGCACGGACTTGTAGGGGTCGGGCTGACTTTTTTTGGCCTTGTTTATGTGAGCTGGTTTTTTTCGCATGCCGTAGCGATTCGTGAACTCGATCAGGGGTCCTATTGGCTGTTATACACGGCGTTGCTTGTGAAGGGTGGGGATGCCGGCGCGTATTTTGTGGGCAAAAAATATGGGCGGACTAAGTTGATTGAGCCTGTTAGCCCCAATAAATCGGTCGAAGGCGCCTGGGGTGGGTTTGCGACAACGATTGTTCTTTCACTTCTATCCTTTCTTTATCTTCCGGACGTGTCTTTTTTGAACCGGTTATTTTTAGGGGCCTGCGTGGCGGTCATTGCGCAGCTTTCGGATCTGGCCGAAAGTCTGATTAAGCGCGATGTTCACGTGAAAGACTCCGGCAAAGTTCCGGGACTGGGTGGCTTTCTGGATGTTCTTGACAGTTTGCTTTTAACACTGCCATTTGTGTACTACTACTTGACGCGGATTCTTGCGCTGCGATGAAAACTCTTTCATTGCTGGGTTCAACAGGTTCTATTGGCCTGAATACCCTCAAAATTGTGCGGACGCATCCGGAATGTTTCCGGGTGGCCGCGCTGGCCGCGAAGCAGAACTCTCGTTTGCTTTATCGCCAGGCCGTGGAGTTTCGCCCAAAGCAGGTCTGTTTGTTCGAAGCTCAGGGTGCAGCGTGGCTTGAAAAAAAACTACGGCCTCTCGGAATTCCGGTTTTGACTGGACCGGAGGGCCTCGAGGCAGTCAGCACTCTGAAGCCGGTGGATCTTGTCGTTTGTGCCGTTGTGGGGGCGATCGGGCTGAAACCTCTTTTTGCCGCCATTCAGGCGGGTAAACATGTGGCGATTGCCAATAAAGAACCGCTTGTGATGGCAGGTCAGTTGTTAGTGGATGAGGCTCGCCGGCGTCGGGTGTCGATTTTGCCGATTGACAGCGAGCATTCAGCGCTCTGGCAGTGTCTTGAGGGCCGTCGGCCTGAAACCGTTAAGAAATTGATTTTGACTTCTTCAGGCGGCCCCTTTCGCAGCCGTAAGAAGAGTTTTTTATCCATTCAGCCTGACGAGGCCTTAAAACATCCGCGTTGGAAAATGGGTCCGAAAATTACGATTGATTCTGCGACGATGATGAATAAAGGCCTCGAAGTGATTGAAGCCGTCAATCTTTTTGGGGTGACGCCGGACCGAGTGGATGTTCTCGTGCACCCGGAATCAATCGTGCACGGTTTGGTGGAGTTTATTGACGGAAGCCAGTTGGCGCATCTGGGTATTACGGACATGCGTCTACCTATTCAGTATGCACTCAGTTACCCCGAACGCCTCAATAATCACTTGCCGGCGCTCGATTTGGCCAAACTCAATCGCTTGCATTTTGAGAAGCCTGACCGTAAAAAATTTCCGTGCATCGATCTTGGATTTAATGCGGCTCGTACGGGGGGAACGCAACCGGCTATTTTGAATGCGGCCAATGAGATTGCCGTTGACTTTTTTTTGAACCGGCGCATTCGCTTTACAGATATTGCGGCGGTGATTGAAGAAACCATGGCAGCTTGCGCGCCTGCTGCTGCGACCGATTTGGAAACAGTGCTTGCCGCGGATGGTTGGGCCCGCGAAACAGCCCGTCACATGATTGAACAACGCTTCTCAAAAAAAGTTAGGATATTCGCATGAACTTTCTCTCAGCTTTGATTCCGACCGTCATTGTTTTTGGGGCGCTCATTTTGTTTCATGAGTGGGGGCATTTTATCGCCTGCAGGCTGACCGGTGTCAGGGTGGAAAAGTTCTCGATCGGGTTTGGCCCGGAAATTTTCACTTTTGAACGGGGCGGCACGCGCTTCGTGATTTCGCTGCTGCCGCTGGGCGGGTTTGTGAAGCCTGCCGGAGAATCGGCCAGCGAATTAAACGACGGCCGGCCGGCTCAGGGTGATTACTTGGCGGCCCCTGTTGTTTCGCGAATTTTCATCGTATGCGCGGGGGTTCTCATGAACTACGTGTTGGCTTTTGTGCTTTTTAGCACCGTTTTTATGACGGGGCGGCCCGTGCCCGGAACGGTTATCGGTGGATTTGTGCAGGGGTATCCGGCCAAAGACAGCGGACTTGCCGCGGGCGACCGAATTTCAGCTGTCGAGAGCCACCCCGTTTCAAGCTGGTTGGAACTCACCGAGGCCATCAACCAGAGTGTGGGGCCTGAAGTGCATTTGACCGTGGTTCATCGCGATGGGAGCTCCGGTGAAATGGGAATTGCCCCGCGCATTGAAAATGCACGTGATCTTTTTGGTAAACCGGTTGTGGCTCGGCGCCTTGGTATCACGCCCAGTCCCGAGTCTCAGCGCTTTGAGCGTTTTGGTTTTTGGGAAGCGCTTCAGCACGGCGCCGACAGTGTCGGAGCGCTTGCGGCGATGACTTACAAGGCCCTTTTTTACATGGCGACTGGGAGGATGTCGCTTAAATCCATGTCGGGTCCCATTGGCATTATGGCGATGACAGGCAGTGCCGCGAAGCTGGGATTGCCTTACCTTTTACAGCTTGCGGCGACACTGAGTGTTTCGCTGGCGGTTATCAATTTGCTTCCAATCCCAGCGCTTGACGGCGGCCACCTCCTCTTTCTAATCATGGAGGCTATTATCCGCCGTCCGCTCAGCCGCAAGGCTGAAGAGCGATTGACGCAGGTCGGTTTTTTTCTGCTCATGGCACTGATGCTTTTTGTCATTTACAATGATTTGGTCAATCTCGCTATTTTTGACAAAATTCGGGCACTGATTTCCCGGGGCGGGTAAACGCATGCGCTGGAGCGAAACACTCATCCCCACTTTGCGAAATGTGCCTAAAGACGCAGAGGCCGCAAGCCACAAACTCGCTTTGCGTGCGGGGTTGATCCGTCAACTCTCGAGCGGAGTTTACAGTTACCTTCCGCTGGGGTTTCGCGTGCTCGAAAAAGTGATTCGAATTGTGCGTGAAGAAATGAATCGCGCTGGAGCCCAAGAGCTTTTAATGCCTGCCTTACATCCGGCGGAGCTTTGGAAGAAAACGGGTCGCTATGAGACTTTGGGTGCCGACAAAATTGCATTCAAAAACCGCGCGGGTCACGAATTTGTGCTCGGTCCCACGCACGAAGAAGTTGTGACAGAAATTGCCGCAGCCTATTTTAAGTCTTTCCGCGATTTGCCACGTACGCTTTATCAGATCCAGACCAAGTTTCGCGATGAAGCCCGCCCTCGTTTTGGAGTGATCCGCACCAAAGAATTTATCATGAAGGACGCTTACAGTTTTGACACCGGTGACGAAGGGCTTGATCTTAACTATCGAAAAATGTCGGAAGCTTACCACCGTATTTTTTCGCGCTGCGGATTGAGCTTTAAGGTGGTGGCAGCGAATCCCGGCATGATGGGTGGAAAGATGAGTCAGGAGTTTATGGTTGTGTGCCCGTACGGTGAAGACCGCGTGGCGCTTTCCAAAGCAGGTGACCTTGCCAGCCTCGAAATTGCGCGCCGTGCTCGACCCCAGACTGTTTGTGAAGACCCAGAGCCTCCCAAGCCGGAAGCTTTTGACACCCCGAACCTACGCACCATCGAAGAAATCAGTCGTCGTTTTAAAGTCGCTCCGGGGCAGATGATCAAAACACTGATTTACATCGCTGATGGTAAGCCTGTGGCGGCGCTGGTGGCGGGTGACAGTGACGTGAATGAAGTGAAGCTGCGGTACCTGATCGGTGCCCGCCAGATGCGTCAGGCGGAATCAGATGAAGTCCGTCAAGCGACGAACGCACCGGTTGGTTTTGCGGGACCTGTCGGACTTGATTTGCCGATTTATGCCGACTGGGATCTCCTAGGCGCCGCTGATTATGTGACGGGGGCCAATCAGGCGGACACTCACCTGCGGCATGTCGATCCGCGACGTGATTTTACCCCGGCGTTTTGGGGTGATATCCGGCATGTGCGCGCTGGCGATGCCGCCGAGGATGGTTCCGGGCCGCTTGAAGTGGTCACGACGATGGAAATTGGCCATATCTTCAAGTTGGGGACACGCTATACAACACAACTGGATGCTTTCTATCTGGATGAAAAAGGGGAACGCCAACCAATTATGATGGGCTGTTACGGGATTGGCGTGAATCGAATTCTGGCGGCGGCGATTGAGGAACATCACGATGAAAAGGGAATTATGTGGCCGAAGTCCATTGCTCCTTTTCATGTTGAGATTGTGACGGTCAATGAGGCAGCCGCAGATGTGCGCGAAGCGGCTCAGAGAATGCATGAAGAACTGACCGTTCGCGGGGTGGATGTTCTCTACGATGACCGCGACGAGAGAGCCGGGGTGAAGTTTAATGATGCGGAGCTGATCGGTATTCCCTGGCAGATCATTATTGGCGAACGCGGCCTTAAAGAAGGCGTGGTCGAGATAAAAAACCGTAAAGACGGCCAGGTGTGTAAAGTGGCGTTGGGCGAGGTTGTGAACGCAGTCTGTGGCAGCCATTCTTAGGAGAAAACCATGTTTGACGGATTGAAAAATTTCGGCGATCAGTTCAAAGTGATGACCAAGATGATGAAAGATGACAACTTTCGCAAACTCATGGGAAATCCAAAATTCAAGGAACTTGTCAGCGATCCTGAATTTCGCAGTTTGGCCCAGTCGCGAGATCCTTCAAAATTGCTTGGGTCCGTAAAGTTTCGGCAAATCATGAACGATCCCGAGCTGATCGAGATGATGAGCCATGTTGATTTTAGTTCGTTCCGGCAGGGGGGATGAAGCCGATGACCCGGCGGATATTTTTTATTTTGATGCTAGGGTTTTTTGCCTCGAAGGCCACAGCCGGTTTTGCCGGGGACGAAGTCCATTACACTTTGTGGGATAAGGCCGGCCGCGGATTGGAGAATATTTCAACGGGATGGTTTGAGCTGATCAACCAGCCCATGGAACAGGCGAAAACGGATGAATGGGGGAAGGCGCTTTTTGGTGGCGGGTTGCACGGTATTTTTTCTGCTATTTGCAGGACAGGTCTTGGGGTCTACGAGCTAGCCACTTTCCCCATCCCTCTCCCGTGGGGCTATAAGCCCCTGCTAGGGTCGGAGAAGCCCGCTCTGCCGGTAACTCCGCGCGCACATGTGAAATGGGGAGAACTCTCGCCCCAGCGTGTTTACTGACTCTGTAATTAAACTATGGAAAAACTTTTTAAAAATGATAAAATATGGCTCTGTGTTGTTTTCGCACTAAATTCAGTCAGATGAAAGGAGATTGATCCATGAAGTCGAAACTTGGTCGTTTGTTTTTAGTTCTTGCAGTCGCTGCCTTTACGCTTTCTCTGAAACCGTCCCACGCAATGGCCGGCAAAGAACTTGTCATGGCAGACTTTGATACGGGGGATAAACCCAACAATATCGGAGGTGATTTTGGTGGGTGGGATAAAGATCCGAATGATGAAACCCAGGGGACTCAGATGAGCTTTGAACCGGATGATGCCCTCGGTGATCCGGCGGGTTATGCCATTCGCCTCGATTACGATGTCGATTCTCCCAATCCTGCCTATAACGGGTTTTGGATGAAAATGAACGGTGAAGACGCTACTGCGTACAACACTCTTAATTTTTATATCAAAGGAGATGCCACCGCCGGTTTTACCAAACGGGTGAAGCTGGAGCTCAAAGACATGACCAATAAGCCGTCGCCTTATGTAGTGACCGGGATCACCGAACAATGGAAGAAAGTGTCCATTCCATTTGAGAAGTTCCGCCGCATTACGGATTGGAAAAGTCTTAATGAGATTGTATTTGTTTTTGACGATATTAATTCGAGCCCTAAGACTGGAACCATTTTTATCGATCAGGTCACGCTGTCAGCTGAGTAGAGCAGCCCCCGCCCGGTTTTAGGCGGATTAAGAAATAAGCCCTTTTGTCCGTTAATGGACAAAAGGGCTTATCTTTTGTTTCGTGCGAAATCATTGTCCATTTTTATATGAGCCGGAGGGATGGATGTCCATAAAACGCTGGCTTCAGAGTGCGCTTTGTCTGTTTTTACTGTCGGGGTGTGCTTCCATGGCAGGGTTTGGTGGTAAGCTGGATGTGCCCCCTGAATTTAACCAAAAAATACTGCTTCAAGTCCCTGATGATTACACCCTGTATCAGGCTCCGCGGTCAGTATATGACCCCGGAGATCTGCAATCCTTTCATTCTCAACACACCCTGCCGATAGTGATTGAGGACGCTTTCAAAGAGATGTTTGGCCAGGTACAGCTTCTAAAAAGCGGGCCGCGCCTGGATGTGGGAGAGCCGGATGTCCCGGCGGTTTTTGAAGTGCGCATGATGGACATGTCTCATGACATTTACAACGAAGCTACGAGCTATCGAGCCAAGGTCAAGCTGGCGGTGGCCATGAAGAGTCCGCGGGGTGAGATTTTTTGGCAGGATGTGATTGAGGGGAATGGCTATGTGATGGTCAATCCTCAATTTGATATTGGCCACACCGGCCCGGCGGATGCGATTTTGGATGCAATGCGCGACGCCATTGCCCAACTGCAAAATTCCATTGTCCACTCGAAAGAAGTGCGATTACAAATGGCGAATTATCAAGCCATTCAGATTGCTCGCAAACAGAACGAAAAAAAAGTCTAGCATCTGGGATGCCGGGGCCATTGGCCTGGAGAGATAACTTCTGTGATTCAGATACGAACCCAAAAAATAATTCAGGCGCCGCGCTGGAAAGTCCTGCGTCTGATTGTGGCCGTGCGCAATTTTCCTCGCTATATGCCGAATGTCAAACACTGCGATGTTCTTGAGAAACACCGGCGAGGTGCTCTTACGGCTTGGGAAGTTGAAGTCGATAGGATGACGTTTAAGTGGAAACAGAAGGATGCGCTGGATCTAGCCAATTTCACGGTACATTTTGAGCTGGTCGGCGGCGACCTGGAGCATTTTAAAGGAAGCTGGAGTTTGCGTGAGTTAGAAAATGGAGATACGGAAGTGACGGTGGATGCGGCGGTCAAAATCGGCATCCCCATGCTGGAAGAGGTGATCGGCGCGGTCATTGCCGAAAAGCTTAAGAAAAATTTCGACCTGATGCTTGAGGCGATGAGCGATCGGCTCACGCTGATGCGATACAAAAATATCCGCAATCGTGAGATCAGCAAAATTAAAGGGTTTGCCGTCATTGGGCATCCGTATAATTTGCAGCATCTCATCCGCTATTTTAAGTACTTCAAGCCAGATTTTGAGCTCCCCTCGCAGGAATTTCTAATGAAAGTCTTTGAGTTAGCACCGGCGTATCGCGCCAAGACGATCGAAAATTTTCGTTCCCCATCGGGGCGCACGGCGCAGGGCTATTTTATTATGTGCCCTATTATTCCGGTGGCGCTTATTCTCAGCCCGGATCGTGTCATTGAGAAAGTGATCCAAGCCTGCAAAGTGGCTGAGCAACTGGGAGCCGGCATTGCAACGCTGGGCGGTTTCACATCCATTGCCGGTGAGCAATTTGGACGTGACCTGACCACGCAGGTGCACATTCCAATTACGACGGGCAATACGTTTACTGTTGCGATGGTGATTGAGGGTATCGAGAAAGCGGCGAAGCTCATGGGGATTGATCTTGAACGTGCGCACGTGACCGTGATTGGCGGTACGGGAGATATCGGCGGAGCGTGCGCGCGGATTCTAGCAGAGCGTGTCGAAGAAATGACCATCACGAGCCGCAGTGAAAAAAATCTCTCAGAGGCTGAACGCGTGCTGTCCTACTGCGGGAAGGCCCAGATCAAAACGAATCGTGATAATAATGAGGCTGTGCGTGATGCGGATATCGTGATTGCCGCGGCCAGCAGCACCAGCTCGATTGTCGATATTCACTGTATCAAGTCTGGCGCCATTGTTTGCGATGTCGGCTATCCGAAAAATATTTCCTATACCAGCTGCGATCGCGAGGACATTTTGATTTTTTCAGGGGGTACCTGCGCGATTCCCTCCGAATTTGATACGGGTTTTGATATCGGGCTGCCCTCCAGCCGTGTTCTTTATGGCTGCTTTGCCGAGGCCATTTTGCTTGAGCTGGAGGAGCGTTACGAAAATTTTTCATGGGGTAAGGGAAATATCACGCCCGAGCGGGTCAATCTTATCCGTGACATCGGGCGGAAGCACGGATTTGGTGTGGCCCCCTTTTTCTGGGGCAGCCGCATGGTTGCAGATGGAGAGATCGAACTCATTTTGAAAGCCAGGGATTCATTTCTTGCTCAAACTAAGCACCCTATTTTGTGAACGATCATGACTCTTTGATAA
Organism: uncultured bacterium; assembly: GCA_964393875.1. Lineage (GTDB taxonomy): Bacteria > Omnitrophota > Omnitrophia > Omnitrophales > Aquincolibacteriaceae > JAHFHB01. The sequence goes on from CAYMUZ010000159.1 coordinate 18,671, forward strand.
AATCGGTCCGCGCAGCTGGAACTTTGGAGAGTGTTTTGGCTCTTGGTGCCGGCGAGACCATGAAATTGTATGGCCGCCACCTTAATTTTATGGCGGCGCACATCATGCGCTTTCTTGGCACGAACATTCACTTTGCGCGTGCCTGCGGGAATCGGTTGTGGGATGACAAAGGGAACGAGTACCTTGATTTTTTTTCAGGGTTTGGGGTGTTGAATCTAGGGCATGAGCCCCCCGAAGTTTTGAAGGCGTTGCGTCTTGTTGAGAACCTTCCTAATATTCTGCAGTCGGCTCCGAATCCCTGTGCCGCAAAACTGGCTGAGCTTCTTACCGCCATTACGCCCGGAAATCTTCAGCGGACTTTTTTTTGTTCAAGCGGCTCTGAAGCGGTGGAGGCCTCGATTAAAACGGCGCGCATTGCCACGCACCGTTCGGTGTTGCTTTCGACGGAAGGCGCGTACCACGGAAAAACTTTTGGGGCGCTCTCAGTTTCAGGCCGGTTATCAGCCCGGCGCAAGCGAGCTGGAGATCGGCCACAACCACTTCCGCTTAAGCGGCGTCCAGTACGACGCCGCCGGCCGCCGGCAGACCGCTTCCTACGGCTACGCTGAAGGGCGGGGAGGAGGCACCTCATCGCCTCTGACCAAGCAGACGACGATCTCTGTCTTCGACTCGACCGGCAAGCTGATCAGCGAGAAGACCAAGAAAGTGACCGAAGGGGGCTTCACCTTCAGCTTCACCGGCATCATCGTCTCCTTGATCGCCGCGGTGATTGCGGTTGCCATCGTTCAGGCCCTCTTTAGCGCGCTTCCTCTGT
>CAYMUZ010000160.1:0-4473 GCA_964393875.1 uncultured bacterium
GCTTCCAAAAGATTGACTCCCACGTCGTGATAGAGAATTCCCTGCTCTTGAATGCGGTAAAACACCATTGCCGAGAAAACAAGAATAATTCCGGCAAGTAAAGCCAACAGGGATCGTTTAAGCAAAAAAAATCTCATGGGATCTGTCTTTCGTTATAACCACGCCGTCGGTCACGGGGACAGGCAAATACTTGGCTCGGTGACCCCACGCAACCACACGGCTTTCAAAAAAAATCCAGGATATCTTGGCAGTTCCTATCGTGAGAAGAAAGGCCGCCGCCGTCACTGCAAATTCTTGCCAATTAGACACACTCGGTTCGCGTCCAAAAAAGGCCCCGTGCAGAACCCCATTCACGATGGTATGGAACAAATAGATGGCGTAAGAGATCGTGCCAAACTGTCGCAGCAGCGCACTGCTCAAAAAGGATTTTAACGGACGGTTGGAACTCCACAGTGCCAAAAGAATAAACCACGCGTAAAACAAAGCCAGCCAAGTATAGCCAAAATAAATTTGCGGAATGGACATAAATCCACGGCTCATCTTCATGAGTAAAAAGGCTCCGGCTGCAAACATCGCAAAGACACCCCACAAGACATTTTCTTGTCCCCGAAGCAGATTTTTTAAGCGCTCCTGCCTAAACGCGTAGGCCCCCAAAACACCGAGAAATAACGAATCCCAACGGCAGGGCAAAAGCACGTAAGCCGCCAGTTTCCCCAACGAAAACGGATGGCCTGTCACAATAGCGATTCTCATCAATGGCGCTGAGAGAATAAGGGCTCCAAGGACCCACGGCAGACGCCGGCGCGGAAGATAGCGAATTAAAAAAGGCAGGCACAGATAGAACTGTTCTTCAACGGCCAGCGACCAACTCATGGGAAGCGCCTTCGCGCCAAAACGATCCGCCGCAGCCATAAAAAAATTTTGCAAATAAAGAAAATAAGCCCACAGCGGCAGAGGCGGGTCAAACAGCCAGGCGGTGTTGGGAACATACGAAATCCACCGGGTCACTTTTAACACCGCGTAGAGGCCCAGCAGGAGCCCGTAAATCGGAAAAATGCGGCAAGCCCTGCGGAGATAAAAAACGCTAAAGTAATTTTCTGACGCCTGGTTATCCAGAAGAATTCCCCCGATCAAAAATCCGGAAAGGACAAAAAAAAGATCAACCCCGCTCCAGCCCATGGCAAACAGCTTGATCAAAACATACGGCAGGGTTCCTTCCACAAAATGGGATGCACAAACCAGGTAGTGAAAAAAGACAACCAGCAAAATCGCAAGTCCCCGAATTCCATCGAGTTCTAAAACTCTGCCACGCTGAACGGCCATCACACCCCTCCCTGTATCAACCTAATCGAAACATGGGGCAGAACTCACTGCCCCCGGATAGCTTACCCGATAATGAGACAATAAAATAGAGTTTCAATTCAATCCGCACCCGATATAATACCGGCTATGCGTTTCCTGACTCGTTATGCCCTGGCCCAATCCGTTTTGGATACGGAACTCCAGAATACCCTTGATTGATCTTTTGCATGCAAACCGAAGAACTTCGCCGTTACTATAATGAAATAGCGCCTTCGCGGCCTGCCTGGAAGAGCAAAAACCGCTATTATCATGACGCTATTGCGTCGTTTGTAACCTTCAACATCCTGCCTGACGATTCCGTTCTTGAAATCGGCTGCGGTCCAGGCGATCTGATTGCATCGCTTCCCTGCCGGTCAAAAACAGGCATCGACCTCAGCGAGCAAATGCTGAGGATCGCTCGAGAAAAGTATCCCGCGGTGGAGTTTATCCAAGGAGATGCGGAAGACCTGCCTGAGGGCCGTACGTTTGACAAGGTCATCCTATCGGATACCGTGGGGCTTTTGCCGGATGTTCAAAGGGCTTTCCAGGCGCTTCACCGTGTGACAAAACCCGACAGTCGGGTGATCATCACTCATTACAATTACCTCTGGGAACCGCTGCTAAAACTGGCTGAAGTGCTCGGTTTCAAAATGCGGGAACGTACCCAAAACTGGCTGCCGCTGGATGACCTCGAGAACTTGCTTTACCTGGCTGGTTTTGAAATGGTCCGCAAAGGCTACCGGCTTCTTTTACCCAAAGAAATACCCTATGTGTCCACTTTTATAAATCGTATCGTGGCGAGGCTTCCCCTTCTTCAGCACCTTTGCCTTGTGGAATGGATCATTGCCAAACCGGTTTATCACGCCGAAAAAAAGGAAGCCCTATTCGTCAGCGCCATTATCCCCTGCCGCAATGAGCTTAAAAATATTGAGCCGGCAATTTTACGCACTCCTGTGATGGGCAAGGGCATGGAGTTCCTTTTTGTCGATGGTTCTTCCACCGATGGCACGGTCGAAGAAATCAAACGCATGATTCAAAAATATCCTGAAAAGACAATTAAGCTTGTTCACCAGGGAGCGGCTCGAGGAAAGAATGATGCCGTGCGTAAAGGATTCGACGCCGCCAGCGGCGATGTGTTTATGATTCTGGATGCTGATTTAACGGTGCCTCCGGAAGATTTACCTAAATTTTTTCATGCGCTAACCGAAGGCCGTGGAGAATTTATCAACGGCACACGCTTGGTTTATCCCATGGAAAAAGAGGCCATGCGATTTTTAAACCTGCTGGGAAATAAATTTTTCGGGATGGTTTTCAGTTACTTGCTGGATCAGCGTTTTACGGACACGCTTTGCGGAACAAAAGTTCTTTGGAAAAAGAGCTACGAAAAGATTAAAGCGGGGCGCGCCTACTTCGGTGAATTCGATCCCTTTGGAGATTTTGATCTGTTGTTTGGTGCCGCTAAACAAAACTTAAAAATCATTGAACTCCCCATCCGCTACCGTGAACGCACCTATGGCATCACCAAAATACGTCGTTTTTTCCACGGCTGGCTGCTCCTGAAAATGTGTTGGGTTGCCATGAGAAAAATAAAGTTCGTCTGATGATCCTCTTCGCCCACAACCCCACTTCCTGTAGGCGCGGCGACAGTGTTTGACAATCCTCAGGGGGTATGTTTTAATTCTAACATTTGTCTACTCTCATTGAAAAATCCGATTGCAACAAGCCAGGCCTGTCCTTCTGTTTCCTATTGGGGGGCTTGAGTATTCTTCTTTTCTCATGCGCACTGCTCCCGGGCCTGCGCAGCCAGGGCATCCTCTATCATGACGTCGGAGGTTACCTGCTCGAAGCGAAATTCCTAGACGAGGGCTTGCGGCTGCTGGTGCCAATTCATCAAGATCGACCAGGCGGCAAAAATTCTTGGGAGGCTCTTGCCTCTCAAACCAAAGGCGTGCCTCTGCATACCGGCAAACCCGGTTTCAGCTTGACGCTGTGGATCGCAGGGCAGATGGCAGGTTTTCAGGATGCCCTGGCTGCACAGGTCACTGTTTTTGCTGGCATTTTGGGCCTCTGCAGCGTTTTTTTTATCTCCCGACTGATCAATAATCTTTTATCCGCCGTTTATACGGTCGCGGCACTCACTTCTTCCACTTTTTATTTTCTCTACAGCCGCTCAGGCCTTGCCGAACAGGTCGATTCTTTTTTTGCATTGCTCGGCATTTTCCTGTATATCCGGTCCGGAAAAAATTCTTTCCGGACTCTTTTTATGACGGGGCTCTGTTTCGGATTGACCTTTGCCTGCGGCCATTGGCGCGTCAGTTATTTTATTGCCGGCCTGGCGGCGCTCGAAAGTGCCTCATTCTGGACAAAGCAGCGCCCTTGGAAAAAGACTTTTTCACGCATGGCGGCACTCTTTGCGGGGTTTTCAGTCCCCCTGCTCAGCTTTCAGCTGCCCTACCTGATCGCCGCACATTTTCTGGGGCCGCTGCCTTTTCCGGATTACTGGACACAGCTTGCAGAACGGCTTACGAACGTTTCCTCGCTGATCTGGTTTCAGAATCCCGGCGAACTTGCTCTGCAATTTTGGAAAGTGGACGGCCCCGTGTTCCCGTCTCTGGCCGGATTGTCTTGGATTTTCTTGCTTTGCCGCTTCTGGACAAAAAAACAACCGCACGACCTAATGCTTTTGATTTTTTCTTTGGCGCCTTTTCTGTATTTTTCCTGCATGAAATTTTTTAGCCTGGCGCTTCCACGCTCCGTTTCCCTAACGCTGCCTATCACGGCTCTCTGCATCGGAGAATGCCTTGAAAGCATCCAAAGGCATTTATTTTCCCGATTTCCTGCGCTGGGCTCCAAGAAACCTCTCACCGTCACCGTGATCGTTCTATGCCTGACCTTGTCGGCTCTTCCGCGCCACGCCAAGGCAGGCCTGACGCAATCCGGCTATCCCGAAGCCAGCCGCTACCTCGCTGGAACTGGCAAAGTAAAGTTCATGATTTTAGGGATGGAACCGGTTTGGCGCTTTTATTTGGGCAAAGTCGCTTACGAACCGTATGCGCGGCCTAAGAATTTCCAGCAGCTGCTCGAAAAGGCGAAAGGTGCCTCGATTGATCACCTCATTTTGGACTACACGAC
>CAYMUZ010000161.1:0-6263 GCA_964393875.1 uncultured bacterium
TTGAGATACGTCCCAGTCAGGGAGCCAAGATGATCCTGCTTTATCCTCCAAAGAACTCGTTCTGGGTTGAGATGCAAAGCCCCTATTCCGTAAAGCACTTGAAAAACAGCCGCCCCCACAAATAAAATCAATAGGCGTTCGCGCTCGTTTTTTTTCAATCCGCCCACTAAACCAAACACAGCCGTCATAGCGGCCCATCCCACGAGCCGTGATACGGCCTTCCAGGGTGCATAGGCGACAAAGAAACTCTGGGCGGTGAGAAAGACAAAAAAAACTCCGGCAATCAGACCTAAATCATGGAGGGAAAACGCAGGTACCCGTACGCGCTCAGGCATCAAAACAACGAGCAGGAAAATGATCGCATAAAGGCTCGTAGAGGTGACGCTATGAACGGAGCCGAAAAACAAACTGGACAAAAAAAGCAGCAGGCCGAGCCCCCCGTAAAGCATCGGGTGCGGTCTCCTCACAGCGACGGGGCGTTGCTGCCGTAGCCGTAGTAGTAATAGCGGTGATAGTAATAGTTGCGTTCTCTGGGTTCGACAAGGTTCATCACAACACCGACCGTCTTCAGACTGGCGTCTTCAAAAAAACGTTTAACGTCTTTCAAGTGCCGTTTGTCTGTCTTGTGATAACGTGCGACGACAATTCCGGCATCGGCATATTCGGACAGCACCGCCACATCTGCCACCGCCAGGTAAGGCGAGGTGTCTAAAATCACCATGTCGTATTCTTCGCGTAAACGGTTAAAAAGCTTCACCGCCGACTCCGTTCCAAGCAATTCTGTCGGGTGATCCAAAACCATTCCGGCCGAAAGAAAGTCAAACCCCAATCCGGCCACATTTTTACAAATAGCCTCGTGAATTCCGCATTGCTGATCGAGCACATCCGAAAGTCCTTTTTTATCCTCAAACACCAACGCCTTATGGAGTCGCGGCCGCCTCAAATCCGCGTCGACTAGAATCGTCCGAAAATGATTTTGCTGAAACGCCGCTGCAAGATTCAACGCTACCGTGCTTTTACCCTCTTCCGGGTTGGGGCTTGTAATGAGCAAAACGTGACTGCCCTTCACGTGGCGGAGTTTGAAAACCAGTGCCGTTCTCAGAGCGCGGATGGCCTCTGCCGCCGGATTGGATCCCGCGGCCGCTTTTAGAAAAATTTCGCTGTCCGCCGAGCTGCCTTTCGGCCGCCCAGCTCTGGGAATCATGCCGAAGAGCTCAAGCCCCAGCCCTTTTTCAATGTCATCCGGAATTTTGACCGTGGGGTCGAGATACTCCACAAGAAATGCCGCCAAAACCCCACCGAAAAGACCGAGCGCCAGCGCCATCATGAAATTCATGACCGGCCGAGGGCGTGATGGCCGGGGTTCCGCAACGGCTTGATCCACAATCATCATATTGCTGGCCTGCGCTTGGGCCTCGCTATGCGTTTGTTCGAGGCGTTCCATAAGCGCCTTATAAACTTTCTGCGCGCTTTCTGCCTCGCGTTCAAGCTCGCCATATTTGATGGCCAAACTACCGAGCTCCATTTTTTTTGTTTCTTCACTTTTAATTTTCTCTTCCAGCCCCTCAATTTCAGATCTCAGATGAATGCGCTTGGGATGTGCCGGAAGATAGCGTTTAGCCATTCTCGATTCTTGCGACTGTAACTTCACCAGGGCCAATTTGGCATCCTGGAGGAACTCGTCTTTTTCACGCAAGGAGGGAATAGAAACCAGAGAATGCTCCTCCTTATAGGTCTGCAGTTTCTTATCTGCCTCAGCCACCCTTTCTTTTAAATCGCCCATCTGCCCTGCAATCAGCTCTGTCGCCTGAGTTGAAGCGGCGTAACGATTCTTCAGATTTTGCTCAATAAATAAGCGGGCAAGCGCGTTAGCAAGTGCGGCTGCTCTACGATTCTCCGGGTGTAAAACCGAGACGGTGACCAGTTGAGAATTACGAATCGGTTTGATCTGCAGCATTTCTTTAATAAAAACATCTTCCGGATTTCTCGCCACAAGATAAACTCCGAGCGCACGCGCAATCCAGGGCTGCTTTCGCAGAAAGTTGCGCAATTGCCCGTGAATCAGACGCTGCAAATACGGGTCCTCTTCCAGTTTTTGCGCAATAATCAGTTCGCGGACAAGACCGGCGCTTCTTAAAATCTGGCATTGGGTCTGATAATAATCGGTCGACGAGGAATCTACCGACAAAACTTCTTTGAAGTCCAGAATGTTGGGATGGTCTTTTTCAATCAACAACGTAGCACTGCCCTGATACACGACTGTTTCCGTGAAGGTCAGAAAAATTCCGGTCAGCAAGGTCATAAGCAAAAAGCTCAAGATCACTTTGCGACGCTTGACCAAGACGTAGTAATAATCGCGAAGATGGATCTCTTCTTCGTACGCAATGGACGTTGTCATACGCTAAAAAAAACTCCTGGGAACAATCACTTTATCGTTGGCCCGGAGCTCACGGTCGTCCTGCATATTCCCCTTTTTAGTCATGTCTGAGATATTCACCTCAAAGCTGACCTGTTCACTGCCCTCCGTACGAATCACCTTCACTTTCGCCGGATTTGCAACGTCCGTAAAACCCCCTGCGAGAGTGATGGCCTCAAAAACAGTCATGGTTCCTGTCAATGGAAAGGATCCCGGGGTCTTCACTTCGCCGGTAACAAACACATGGCTGAATTCCTTCACAAAAACAGTGACTTGCGGATTCACAAGATATTTTTCGCCCAGCAGATCACGGACGCGCGTTTGCAACTCTGTCACGGTTTGCCCTGCAGCCGCAATCGTTCCCAAAAGCGGCATCGAGATGCTGCCGTCCGTCAGCACGCGAACTTCCTTGGTAAGATCCTGTTCATCGTAAACTTCGATCTCAAGCAGATCTCCGATTCCGATACGGTAATCGTTAGAAACTGCAAACGTTTGTACGCTGGCAAAAAGAGCCATCCAGCCATAGAACAAAAAAATAGCTCCGGCTAAGACCCTGGGGCGGAATTTGAAAATCATAGGCATTGAGGTATTATCGACTTTCTTCTCAAAAGAATAAAGACAACATGGGGGACGAACTGAATCTTAGTATGCCAAAATGGAGGCGACGGAAACGCGGTGGTCCGTGTACTCGAGGGAGGAAAAGTTTGAACGCCGGTGCAAATGCTCATAGGCAAGCTCGAGTTCCATCCATTCGGTTAGAAGATAGCGAATCCCGTAGCGGCCCGAGAGATGACTGTCATGACGATAGCGGGTGTCTCCATCCACTGTCGCCCGCTCGCTATAGCTGTCGTGAATGAAATCAAATCCCCCAAAAAGTGTCCAGCGTCTCAAAGGGACATATTCAACGCCCATTCCGATGCGGTGTTCCTTGTAAAAATTGACCTCCGCAAAAGTCGCTTCCACCGGCTCGCGTCCGGCGCGAAAGATCCACTTCAGGTTCTGACGCATTTTGTATTCAGCCGTGAGACTTCCCACCCAAGAATAAAAATCGGGTTCCGAAGAAACTTTATAATTACGAAACTGCATTCCGATCCGGGTCTTGACCAGAAGGTTCGGCATGGGCTCCCCGTCAAAACCGATACGCACCTGGTTCACGGTCCCGTCGCGAGTAAAATTATCCCCGTAATCGATTTGAGAAAATTGATACTCGAGCAGTGCTTTTAAACGGGCAAACAAATCGTAGTAAACGACGCCGGAAAAACCCGTTTCTTGAAAATCGAGGGCGTCATTGACCTGCTGGCGGAAGTCCCGCACCACATGATGGAATCCCGTTTCAAAAGTAAACCGCTTCCAGTGGTAGCCGATCTTGGGCTGAATTGACTGATCATACCTGGGAATACGGCTGGTGAACGTTGTTCCGGAACGACCGGATGTTTCACTAAAGCGCTCAAGCACATTGATGTACCAGGATGGGAAATTCAAATCAAGCAGTGTGAAAAAATTTTGGTTTTGATCTTTTTGACGGCTGTCGCGCGACTTTGAAAAAATTTCAAAATCAGCTTCATACCCCACCGCCAGCTGATGCTTGTTGATGGGAAGTTCGATGATCGCCCCTGGCTGGATATTAAAAACGACATCCTCGCGGCGGTCATTGTGCTCAAGCAAAATATTACTGTCATAGGTTGAAGTCGTTCGAAGCGTCGGATGCAGTCGAATCGGCCCCGCTTTCAGCCGTGTTGGCGTCGGTTTAATAAATCTCTTTTCGCCAAACTCTTCAATGGCGTCTTGCAGTTTAAAATCAGCACGAACGCTCGTAATGCAGGGGAAGAAAAGTAAGGCTGTTAAAAGACAGCAGATTGCGGGGTAGGTGTTTTTCCGCATGAAAAAACCGTCAGGATTGCGGGCTTGCCTGGATACTGCGCGAATCGGGAACCGCCGCGGAATCGATAGGAACGCCTGTGGGGGCAACTGCCGCAGTGGGTTCCGGAACCTCATCCGGCTGAGCTGAGAGAGAGTACTCTTGGTCATCCACCTTGAGGGTTCCGGTGCTCTCGCCGCAAGTCAAACTCGCTGTGGCTCCCCCACCCATCGAATGGTTTTGTCCAAAACATCCGACCTGGACCTGATCACTGTCCGAAGTATGCACCGTCAAACTCCCGTCAAATACTTCGATCGTAGTATCGTTGGGGATAGGTGGAATTTTATCACCCGCTTCAAGAAGAGTCACATTGCCGTCATGGAAGGTTAGAATCACAGTGCCGGTGAAACTCGTATCCACGGTCACTGCAGCACGAGAGGCACCTGCACACACGGCGCAGGTCATGAAAACACTGAGTATGACTGTGCGAAAAGATCGAATTGACTTCATGGTCGCTCTCCTCTGCACCTACGTGCGAGTACTACACACCGAGAGCCATAGAAGCTCTCGTATGTGCTAGGGGAATTGTAGACCATTTATCTCGAGCTGTAAACTCCCAACCTCACCCCCACCGGCGACAGAGGTTCCGTCGACCACAACATTAATCTGTTTGATACGCGTCAAATCGACACTCCCCGCAAGAAGCGAGCTGAGGTACTGATAATAACGACGGGTCAGATCAATCCCCGTGGCATAAAGAATCGCTCTTTTCCCATCCGCATCATCAATTTCAATCTTGACTTTCTTTGCCGTGCTGGAATTCAAGCCGAAAACAACTCGGCTTCCGCTTGAAAGATCAGCTCCGTTTGGCTGGGTTCCCGTCGGGTTAAAGTTGATGGTAAACCCGGCAAACCCATTCCCGCTAACATCGTAATTGAGTGTTGTTACAGATTGCGAGTTGCGGGTCACTCCCCCCGGATTTCCAGAGCTGAAAAATTGTGCCTGCGGGGTCCCCGGCAGATTTGAAATATCTGTGCTTGATAACGTTGAATCAGGCGTCAAGTTCTGCGATGAGGCGAGGTGCTGAAAATCAATTGCCTTCACCAGAAAGTCCCCGCGGATATCTCCGGTTGCGTTCTGATCAATAATCAAAAATACCTTCTGCACATTCTCCAAACGAGTCTCATTGGGAAGAGCAATCGTTATTTTTTTCGTTGCCGCACTCGCCGGCATAGCAACGGTCGTACTGTACACAAGCTGGTCATTGGAATCTTTAAGCTCGACCTTAATCGAACCCGGAGCATCCACGGCCGTGTAGACGATCTCAAGCTGATTGGCGCGTGCATTGTAAGTCTGGTTCAGATTCCAAAACTGACCGCCAAATCCATTTTGAAGCGCTCCGTAGCCAAATTGCGTTCCGGTAATCTGCGTAGGCGTTGTCGGAAAATTGTTGATGGCTCCTTCTGAGGTGAAGTTATTCAAAACCGCAAACGACCTATCCGGGAACTCCGGAGGAGTCACCACCTGCGAAGCCGTGCGTAAAATATTCATCGACACGCTGTCGTAGAGGGTATTGAACGCGATTTCGAGATTACGGTTTTCGAGGTAGAGATTAAAGTAATCTGTGCTGTTTCCGGCCAGCGCAATTACCGTTGCCCCAATGTCAATTCCAAGATACAAGTGGGCAATCTCACTGTTGGATCGTGCGCTATCCAGGAACCCGCGAATTCCCATTAAATTGGGGAGATCGTCCTCGATTTTATCAAGCCAGTTGAGGACATCCAGAGGATCCACGGCCAGTGCACTGGCAAGGGCGTAAGTGGAGCCAAGATCTGAAAGAACATCAAGCCCGGTCTCTGCGACATCCTGAATACCGATACGCCCAAAATAACCGGCGTTGGGTGTTTCACTCGCCGAAAGAAACCCAGGAATCCGCAATTTCTCGGCATAGTCTGCCTGCGTCACAAGATGGTTGTAGGCCGCATTGCG
>CAYMUZ010000162.1:0-7183 GCA_964393875.1 uncultured bacterium
ACCGGGTATTCCCCACCCACGAATCTCGAATCAATCCCCTAAGGGGAATATGAATTAAGTAAAGGGCATACGAATATTTGCCCAACAGCCGCAGGAAGCGGCCTGAAAAAAAAGACGTGCTCAAACTCTCTTGTGTCTGGAGAGCCAGCGTAAGCATCTGCACGAAAAAGAAAGCAATCACCGTATACATGAAAGTATTAAAGGGGGTCGACGTCACTTCAAACCACCCACGCCAAAAGGCGATAACCAATAAAGCGGCTGTCATCCAAAACAATTGCCGCGTACGCGCGACCGCCGGCGCCTTGAAATTAAAACAGTCCTTTCCGTCATAAAGCTGAAGGGCTAGCAAGGCCCCAAAAGCAATCGAGTCGATGCGCGTAAAAGTGAACACATAAATCTGGGTGGTGGTCCATCCTAAGAACCAAAGGCCACAGCGTAAAAACAGCGCTCCCGCAATCACTCCCTTCAATATCTTCTTGAGTCCCTCCGGGCTGAAACGAGCCACGACCCATGGCCAAATCAAGTAGAACTGCTCTTCAATGGCAAGCGACCAGGAAACCCCTAAAATATCGTGCGTGAATTTTTGTTTGATCACAACAAGAAAGTTGGAGACAAAGAAAACATACCAGGGCCAATCACCGGTACCCAGATTCATGTGAGCAAGTTTGTCACCGACTTTCGGCAGCCAGTGCGAGAGAGCTGGGATCCCCAGAAAACTGCCGAAGACGATCATGTAATACAAGGGGAAGATACGCAGGATTCGCCGCATATAAAAATTCTTAAAAAAGTGGGGCTGCCCCTTCGTCGGTAGAAGGATGTTTGTGACGAGAAACCCTGAGAGGACGAAAAACAAATCCACCCCATGAGGTCCCAGCTTGGATAAGCGTACAAGCAGAATTTCAACCGCACTCTGCGGCTGAAGCACCCTGAAATGGAAAAAAAGGACGAGCAGAATGGCTAAGCCCCTTAAGCCATCGAGGCTGGGGATGTGTTGCTCTTTGATGGCACCTGAATTCACCCGCCCCCCCCTCCTCCGGTGCCTGAAAGAAAAATCAATTCACCCTGCTGCCAGTCAAACACCCGGCCTTGGCGAAGACTTTTTCCAAACAGCAAAATAAAACCGGTCATTAAAAAATAGGCAAACGCAATGTGCGGATACGCCAGAATCGTATCGGTCACCAGCCAAAGATTCGTTCCCCAAAAAGCCAGGCCCAAGCCTTTCCACAGTTGTCTTTCGACCTCGTTTTTTAGCCGCTTTTCCTGCGACAGCCATTCCAGAGCGATGCTACACTGAAAAACAATAAACGAGACAAGCCCGATAAGTCCACTGACAAAAAGCAGCTCCATGTAACACGCGTGGGAACCGACGGAGGTCATCGTAAAGTCTTCACGCAAACGCACCCCGAGACCTAAAAAGATATTCTCATCTCTCACAATATCAAAAGCTTCACGGTAGAGCATTTCGCGGCCGACATTGCTGGATTGCCTTAGATTGAGCACCCACTCCAGGCCCTGGTAAATCTGGTTGAAAAAAGCCAACGCCAAAAAGAGGGCGATGAGTCCGATAAGCAGTTTGCGCTTTCGGCCAAGGACCTCTACAAAAACCCAGGCTGCCAACCCACCGCACAAGGCGGAGCGGGACTGGGCAAACAGCAGCGCGAAGAAAGCTAATCCAAAAACAACGCCCTGTTCGAAGAGTCTGTGTCTCTCCAAGCTGTAGTACACCATCATCAGCGGCATAATCATCAGCATTAAACCTCCTGTGGCAGTCGGAGCCCCGCTGTAAAGACTCAGGCGCGGCATTTCTCCAAAAAGCCACTCCGTTACCGTCAGCTTCATAATCATCAAAGAATTGAAGTAAGGGTAATCGGCCAACCGCGGAAAGATCCTCATGGTTAAAGGATCGACAGAGAGATTGGCATACCCCAAGCGCCAAAGGAATAGCGACAAAACTCCTAAAAATCCGGTCACCGCGCAAAGAATACGGCAGCTTTTCATCCCCAAGGTCAGCAGGACCTCCGCCCGGCTGTTATAGACGGCGAGCATCATCAGGATCCCCATGACAAGCATGCCATAGTTATTCAGTGACGCAAAAATTCGCTCGGCGGGCCGCAGCCAAGCATTCACCGTAATGGACACGAGGTAGCAAATCAGAAAAAAGACAAACGGATAAAGACGCTTCGGCATTCTAAAGCTCTCGCCGGAACGGGCAGAAAAAAGCATCAAGCGGACTGCTAAAAAAAGCACGGCCAGGTGGTAGACGAAAAAGCTAAATCCCAACACCCACCAAAGCGGTGTCAGTGTGAATAGCACCGCCATATCCATTTCGGGGGCTGTATTGAGAAAAGGGATTTTAGCCTTCATCTTAAGACCTCTGGCCTATTCCTATTTTTTTTCAGCCGCAAGATTCAGGTAAACATCCCAATAACGCTTCATCATGGCCGGGTACGAAAACTCTTCCTGCGAAAAACTTCGGGCGGTCTTTCCCATGGCGGCCACCCTCGCGGGTGATTGAATAAAATCACTGAGCGCTGCCGCCAAAGCCGCAGGGTCGGCCGGAGGCACCAGCACCCCGGAACGCCCCGGCGCAACGCTTTCACGGCTTCCGGGAATATCCGTCGCAATCACGGCACGCCCACAGACGGCTGCTTCCAGCAGCACCAGCGGCATGCCCTCCCACAGACTGGGCAGGACGAGAAATTGACAGAAATCAAGATAGTCCGCAACATGACGGACGTAGCCCAGAAACACAAACTGACTTTGAAGTCCACGATGAGTCACCTGATCCGAGATCGACTGTTCTAACGGGCCATCGCCCGCAAAAAAAATTTTGAGCCGCTTACGCTGAATGTCTGGTAAAAGGGCCACCGCATCGACTAAATGCCCCTGCCCCTTCTGTGTCTCAAAGCGACCGATACAAAGAGCGTTCACCGTATCCGGATAGCTGTTTTTCAAATCCTCGACTCGATCCAGAATCGGCGTTAGTTTTTTCACGGCGTTGGGAACCGTCACAACGTCCTGTGCCGGCACCCCATAAACGTTCATCAGATTGCCCCGCACACTCTCATGGACTGCCGTGGCCCGATGCCCATAGCGAAACCATCGTGATTTATCCTGCCTCAGCACATGCTCCGTATGCAAAATTTTGGTTTCGTTCTTAAAAAACAAATCAAGCACAAACGACGTGTAGCGATGGTGCGAGTGCGCAATGTCCGGTTTGAACTCATGAAGAATCCGGTGAAGAGTCCAAAGCATTTCCGGTGTGCGCCCTTTAGCCCATGGCAATCGATCCACGTGAATTCCCGCACGCACCAGTTGGCGCTCGAGATCACCGCCATTGACCGCGCAGCGAACCTCGGCGCCAAAATCACGACTGGCGCTGAGCGCCAAATCTAAAAGCACTTTCTCAGCACCCCCCATACTAAAGCGGGCATCGTAAAGGCTGGTATAGAGAAGTTTCATGCGGAAATGACTCCGGAGTTCTGTAAGTTTGAAAGTTTTCGCTGATGCCATCCAAGAATTAAAAACAACCACGTCATCGCAGCCAAATAGACCAGAGCCGTCGAGGACGCAAGACCTTGTACGCCCCATTTGCGAACAAAAATCGCATCGAGAACACAATTGAGACCAAGCTCGATCCAGCACGAAAACAAATAAATCTTTGAAATACGCAAAGCCACAAAGGCCCGTCCCAACAACAGCCGTATCAGCCCCGGCCCCAGCCCGAGCGCATACCAAAAGAAAATGCCACGCAGGACTTCCAGATCCGATGCCAAAAGCCGGGAATGCCCATAAAAAAGATGAATCCAGCGCGTGGACGTCACGGCTAAAAAAAACGCGAGAGCAAACGCTCCGAAACTCACTCGCGGCACATCCTTTCGAAGTTTTGTCCAAAAGACTTCCGGACTCATCCCCTGTGCATGCGACCAATCCGCATGAAAAATATTCAGCAAACCGGATAAAAATAGCAGATAGGGAATCTGCACCAAACGATCCGCATAGCAAAGAAGTGTCAGTCGGGAGGGCCCTGCCAGAGCAGCAAACCACTGATCCACCAAGACCATCAGACTAACCGCCAAAAGCGCCATAGTCTGAAAACCGGCCTCTTTTAAAAATGCCTTCCGGGGCCATACCGGCCTCAGAATTTTAGACACGGACTCTCCGCCCCCTGTTTTTGTCCGGTGTAGAAACCAGGCAAGAACGAGCCTGAGCGCTTCCCCAGCGACAAAACCAAACGCCAGCGCATGAAGCCCCAGGCGTTTGTGCCACAGAGCCATGCTCACAATGGCAAAGACCGTCCGTAGTAGCGGCGACAACGCTCCAAACCAGAAAATTTTTCGGTACAAAAACAACCCTTGCATCGCCGCCACCGCGATGCCCGCCCAAAGCAGCGGCTGGAATTCGGCGAAAAAATGAGCCGTCTGGATTGCTGTTTTCCCCTTCCATCCGCTTGCGGTTAAAACAAAAGGCAGCCCCCAGGAAAGGACTATCCCAAATAGCGCCATGCCTGGAAAAAATAAACGAGCGGCTTCTCCCGTGATTATTTGAGATTTTTGGAGGCTGGACGGCGGATCCGTCAGGTAAGGGGTAAGTGTGGATTCAAAAATAGAGCTAAAAAGTGTCAGAAAAATAAAGGCCAGCATGTAGGCAAAGAAAAAGGCATCCGTTTCAGCATTGGCTCCGTAAATCCCCGCCGCCAAAAAAGGGACCAGCAACCCTGCGGAACGCCCTAATGCCGCGAGCACTGTCGTCTTCAAAAAGGGTCTATCCGCACTCATGACAAAGACTCCACGTTCACTGTTCCCAGCAAAAGAATGGGCCCGGAATGACCGGCCTCTGCCCCATTCAAAAACTCGAGCTGAAACCAGCGCCACCCCCCCACAGAATCGACTTCGAAGGAATACTTCTGCCATTGCGCCCCAACGGCCGCAGCGGCCGGCGTCAAAAATGTCATGGCGCTGTCTTCCCAAAGACGGGCCAGCACCACGGGTGCCGTGTGGGAACCGTCTAGCACCCCCTTCATCAGCACGGTGATACGCACACGCCCCGGTTTCAAATTGAGCGCCATTCCAGTCAGCGTCTTATGATCAAGCCGATGGCTCCCTTTGGCCGTTTCGGACCACCAGTTCTCCGCAGACTTGTGCCCCGTCGTATTTTTTAAAATAGTATTTTCTAATGCGGCCGCTTCGTCTTTAGTCAGAACATCGTGCAGAGAGCGTCCCAAGCTAAGATCCCGCAAATCCACCGCATCGTCCTTCAAAAGCGGGCGCCAAAGCGAAGCTGCTTTTTGTTGATCACCCTTCTGCAGGTAACTACGAAGAAGAAAACGCCGGCGGATCAATTCGGACAATTTTCGGGTTTCCTCTAAACGTGCAACCGCCACAGTCCCATCTCCACGCCGAAAGGCAAACAGACCGTCCAATGTCCTGGGAATGACAAAATGATTTTCATCCATCCGTTTCAAATAAAATTCTAGTTTCTCAGAGTCCTGCACCAGCATGCCGCTCAGCCACCCATTGCGCTGTTCCAGGTGTTCGCCCTCCTCCAAAGACGCCAATACCCCCGCCTTGGCACGCCAAAGGGCCGGCTCCAGCCGGAGCGCCTCGTCATAAGCTTTTCGCGCGTGAATACGGTCACTCTTTAAAAGAAATTGGTCTCCCATGCCGCAGAGGGCGTTGTAATCGGCATTCCGCAGCGCCACAGCCCTTTGGAAACACTGTGCATACGAATCCCAAAGCAGGTGCGTCTCAAAAAAGCGAATGAGTTTTTCATACGAGGCCCTGTCAAACGGGGTCACTTGCGCCAACATTTGCGGTTGGTGATAGACTCGCCACAAAAAATCGTAAGCCGGCTCAAGGTAGGGAGAAATTTGAAACGGATAATGCAGATTCAATGATTGGCGAAGCTGCCCCACCTGCTGATCTTGTTCATTCTTGGATAACTGCTCGGAATGCGCCAAAAGAGCCGTCGCCGCTTGAAACTGAATCCACGCACTTCCCGGCTCAAGCGTCACGGCCTGCTCCATCATTTTTTTCACGGCGTCCCAGTCGATTCCCGTGACCGTGTTTTTGAGGCTTCCACGCTGAATTTCGGTCAAAGCACGGTAAAGCCACGCTTTTGAGCTGCGCGGAGCCATCTGACTTACGGCTTTAAACTCTTCGGCAGCGGACTCGATCATCGCAGGGCTGCGAATGACTTCAAACTGTTTTCTCAAAAGCTCCCCGCGCAGGCGGTGCCACTCGGGAAGCCATGACCGGGCCCATGCAGTTTGATTCATGAGCACCAACGCTGCATCTATTTTTTCTTGCGCAGCCAACCGCGAAGCGCGCCCCAGCCACAGTTCGCAAAATCCTTGCGTGCAGGACAACCCAAAGAGTAAAACAGCAACCCCGCGCAGGACGTTTTTATTCATTTCAAATCACAAGGCTCTTCTGTGTCTGAGAAGGGCGTTAGACAGGCTGCCAAAGAAATCAGCGCTAATAAATTGGCCGGTACCGCAAAATTAAAATCGACAAAACCGTGCAGGAGCATGGCATAGAGCCCGCTCAAACACCCGCGATAAAGCGCCGTGTCTCTTTCCGACAACAAAGTCCGCAAATATCCAGGAATGCGGCTGAGCGCCGTGACCAGGAGTCCAACCCCAAGAAGGAAAAGAGGCACCCCCAACTCAATGGCCAGTTCCAGATAATCCGAATGGGCATGATCCCACCCCATCATCAACCGGCCGGATTGATACGCCGGAAACAACAGTGAAAATCCGCCCAAGCCGGTTCCCAACAAACCATAGTCTTTCAACATCCGCAGGCAATCTCCCCACGCCCAAAACCGACTCTGAGTCACTTCAAGATAACCGGCATCTGGCGAAAATCGGTGAAGCAAACTTCCCATTCCAGGAATGCCGGCAAGCACCGCCAGCCCCAGGAGAGAAAAAAATAGTGGCATCGGCCGCTTCGCACCATGGCGAGTCATCATCGCTAAGACCAACCCCAGCACCCAGCAGAGGACCCCGCCGCGGGAGCCTGTCAGGATAAGCCCGTTAAAAAGCAAACAAAACAAAAGCGCCCAAAGAAAAATCAGCCGTCTGTTTTTTTCTAGCAGGTATCGCATAAGAAAACCACCTGCCACACTTAGAGCCATCTCCAAAAATCCGGCCAAATGATCCCGGTTGAGATACGTCCCAGTC